>MGXL01000130.1:0-3539 GCA_001801365.1 Gammaproteobacteria bacterium RBG_16_57_12
TTCTAGCACATTTCACCGAATAACAAAGGTGTGCAGGATCAGTGCGTTATCGACAGGAGCGGTGGCGGCCGCGCGGCGGCGCCATCAGGATTCGGTGGCTTCAACCGGTTCGGAAAATTTGCAGTCCTGTTGCGGGCAGACCTTTTCAGTGCCACTGCGCTTGGTGGTCTTGAGGGTCAGCATGGGCCAGCCGCAGCTGGGGCAGGGCTCGGCGAGCGGTTGATTCCACACGGCATATTTACAGGTGGGATATTCGGAGCAGGAGAAGAAGATCTTGCCCGAGCGGGATTTGCGTTGCAGCATCCGGCCCTGTTTACACTCCGGGCAGGGGACGCCGGTATCGGCCGGCTGTTCCAGTGGCTCGATGTGTTTGCAATTGGGATAATTGCTGCAACCGATGAACCGGCCATAGCGTCCGTGGCGTATCAACAGTGCCGAGCTGCATTCCGGACAGGCGCGGCCCTCGATCGTTTCCGGTTCCGTGGACTGGCTGCTGTCGCCGTCGATATTGCGGGTGTAGTCACAATCCGGAAAGGCGCTGCAACCGATGAAACGCCCGCGTTTGCCCAGACGGATCACCAGGTGTTTACCGCATTTGGGGCAGGCTTCTTCCAGTTGCTCCTGGGTGACATCCTTGCGGCTGACCGATTTCTCCTTTTCCACCACCAGTTCATGGAAGGGTTCCCAGAATTCCTTCATCAGGGGAATCCAGCTTTTTTCCCCGCGCGAGACGGCATCCAGCTCATCTTCAAGCCTGGCGGTGAAGTCATAATCCACATAGCGGGTGAAGTGCTCGGTCAGAAATCTGTTGACGATGCGCCCCACATCGGTGGGGCTGAAACGTTTCTTGTCCAGGGTGGCATATTCCCGCTGCTGCAGAGTGGAGATGATGCTGGCATAGGTGGAAGGCCGGCCGATGCCATGCTCCTCCAGGGTCTTGACCAGGCTGGCTTCGGTATAGCGGGGCGGTGGTTCGGTGAAGTGCTGATCGGTGAGAATGTCGCACAGTTCAAGCACATCGCCTTCCTCCATGGCCGGCAATAGACGGTTTTCCTCGTCATCCCTGGCGTCATCCTCGCTTTCCAGATAGACCGCCATGAATCCGGGTTTGGCAATGGTGGAACCCGTGGCGCGGAAGACATTACCTGCGCCGGCAGATAAATCGATCCCGACGGTATTGATGGTGGCATGCAGCATCTGGCAGGCAATGGCACGTTTCCAGATCAGCTCGTACAGCTTGGCCTGATCCCTGGTAAGCGAGTTGCCAATGCTGTCCGGTGTGTTCCGGGCGGAGGTGGGGCGGATTGCCTCGTGGGCCTCCTGGGCATTCTTCGATTTGGTCTTGTAGATCTGCGGAGACTCCGGCAGGTTCTCCGCGCCAAAGCGCTCGACGATCACCTGGCGGATCTCGTTTATCGCCTCTTGCGCCAGATTCACCGAATCGGTACGCATATAGGAAATCAAACCGATGGTTTCTCCGCCGATATCGATACCTTCGTATAATTGTTGCGCGGTGCGCATGGTGCGCTGGGCGGTGAATCCCAGCTTGCGTGAGGCTTCCTGTTGCAGCGTCGACGTTATGAAGGGTGGCGCGGGATGGCGCTTGCGTTGCTTGCGCTCGATTTTGGCCACCGTGAGCTTGCCTTGGGCGGCTTTATTCAGCGCGTCTTTGGTATGCCGGGCGGTATCATGATCGGTAATGCTGAACTGGGAGATTTTCTCTCCCTGGAAGGATGCCAGCTTGGCCGGGAAGCGTTGTCCCTGGTGAGCGGCATCCGCTGTAACCGTCCAGTATTCCTGGGGCACAAACCTCTCAATTTCTTCTTCACGCTCCACTATCAGACGCAAGGCGGGGCTTTGCACTCGACCGGCGGAAAGACCACGGCGTATCTTTTTCCAGAGCAAGGGTGACAGATTGAACCCGACCAGATAGTCCAGTGCGCGGCGGGCCTGCTGGGCATTGATCAGATCCAGAGATAACTCACGGGGATGCTCGATGGCCTCATTGATGGCGCGTTTGGTGATTTCATGGAACACTACCCGGCCCACGGTCTTGTCCTTGAGCAGTTTGCGCTCCCTCAGTATCTCGTAGAGGTGCCAGGATATGGCCTCGCCTTCACGATCCGGGTCAGTGGCCAGGTAGAGGGTGTCCGCCTTTTTCAAGGCCTTGGCGATGGCATCCACATGTTTGCTGTTTTTCTCCAGGAGTTGATACTTCATGGTGAAATTGTGTTCTGTGTCCACTGCTCCTTCCTTGGGCAATAGATCGCGCACATGCCCATAGGAAGCCAACACCTGGTAGTCTTTCCCCAGGTACTTATTGATGGTCTTGGCCTTGGCCGGTGACTCTACAATAACGAGATGTTTGCTCACAATTTTTGTTTTGTTAATTAATATGTTAGGTGTAAAAAATGCCCGCGGTAGCGGGCATGATGATCAGTTTGCCAATGCTGTTTATCGTGCAATTGGCGGGTATATTGAGCAAATTCGAGGGCAAGATGCAAGTTTTTTAGTGCAAGACCCCACTGAACTCCTGGGATACCAGGGATTCCATAATGGCGAGATTTTCCTCTTGGCCAGGCTGGTTGAACAACACCATCAGCACGATCCATTTGAGTTGATCCAGGTCGATTTCATCGCTCTCCAGAGCCATCAAACGGTCTATCACTGTTTCACGATTGATTTCGTCCAGGGTGCCGCTTTGTTCCAGGAACAGCAAAAATCCCCGGCATTCCGGGCCGAGTTTTTCCATTTCCTGCGCGGTATAGACGCGGATGGCATGATTGCTCTGGAAATGCTGGGGTGAATTTTTCCGCAGCAGACTCAATCCGTCCAGCCAGCGAAAGGCCTTGTCGATTTCAATGACGGGAAATCCGGCTTCGGCCAGTTCCGTCTTCAAAACGTCCTGATCGGGTGCGCCGTTTTCCTCCTCATCCATGTAGTGATCGAACAGGTACATCAGGATATCCAGCATGTTTTCTTTCATGGTTGAGCCTTTCTCATCGACGGGTATAGAGTCCACAGTTTGTGTTAACCAGGCCGTGAAGCTCTAATAGTAAGAGAATGGAGGAAACCGCTTCGACAGTCAATCCACTCCGTTGTACCAGAGTATCTGTCGATGTGGGGGCATATCCGATCAGTTCAAGGATGTGTTTCGAGGAGTCATCAAGCTCATCAATAGCTTGGTTGCCATTTGATTCCCGGTTTACGACGAACAGATTTTTTTGCATTGGACCGAGTTCACACAGAATATCATCAACGGTTTCCACCAGCTTGGCGCCATCACGCAGCAATTGATGACAGCCTCTGGCCAGCGGATTGTGTATCGAACCCGGGATGGCAAAGACTTCCCGCCCCTGATCGGCGGCCAGCCGGGCACTGATGAGTGAACCGCTGGAGAGGCTGGCCTCCACCACCAGGGTTCCGAGCGACAGGCCGGCGATGATGCGATTGCGGCGTGGGAAATTTCCCGGCAAGGCTTTGGTTCCGGTGGGATATTCCGTCACCAGGACGCCCTGGCTGGCAATCTGGCCGGCCAG
>MGXL01000130.1:3617-6103 GCA_001801365.1 Gammaproteobacteria bacterium RBG_16_57_12
GCCACGATGACTGGCCGCGTCGATCCCCAGGGCCAGACCGCTGGTGATGGTCAGGCCGGATAGGACAAGGTGCTGGGCGAATTGTTGTGCCAGTTCGGCACCCGCTGCGGTCGGATTGCGGCTGCCCACCATGGCCAGTTGCGGCGTCTGCAGCACGGAAGGATTGCCGGTGACAAACAGTAGCATCGGTGGATCAGGAATTTCACGGAGCAGGGGCGGGTAGCTGTCATGATGCCAGTGGATTATGTGGTTGTCCGGTTGGGCCGCCCAAGCCAGATCGGCATCGATGGCCTGTCTGTCGGGCTGCCGGATAAACTGATAGCTGGCCTGGTTCAGGCCGGGCAGTGTCAGGTTGCTGCGCAGCCGCTCCAGCACCACCTCGGGCGGGCCTATTTGTTCGAGCAGGGACTTATACGTCACTGGCCCGATGCCGGGGGTGCGCAGAAGAATCAGCCAGTGAGTGAGATCGATGGAGGATTCCATTCCGTGTTGGTGCCGGACCCGAAGGCTCAGGTCCGGCTGTTCAGTTAATTCGTGTTGCCTACCATATCACCAATCTTCAAATCGCGATAGGCCGTCATGACCAGGGCATAGCTTACACGTTCAAAGGTGCGGAATACCATGGCAATACCTGCCCGCTCGTCAGGCAGTTTTACCTTTTTCTTGGCGTCATAGACAGTGCTGCCTTCCTGGTTGATGCTCACCACATGGCCGACTTCCATGCCGTCCGCATCCCCAAGATTAATGATGATGACCTGATTTTGCCCGATGCGGCTGGCGCCATCAAGTACGGAGATAATCTGTCCCTCGACGTTGAAACTGGGCGGATGGGGCGTGAAATGATCTTCCAGCGGGTTGTCGACGCGGGGGACCAGCCGGTCGCCCTTTAATGCCTCGCGGTTTGACTCGGTAATGACCAGGGTGGCGGGATCGCCAAAATCCCTGACCTTGGCATCACCCACGAAGGTTGCCTCGTAGCCCAGGATGTCGCTCTTCTTTTTGGGGTTAAGGTAGGGCTTGCCAATGCGCAGAATGGTGTAATTGTTGACACCTCCTGCCACGAGCCCCCGCACATAAATGTTGTTTCCGGCGCCGGCGATCAGGCGGCCGTCTTCCGAGGAAATGATATAACCTGCCGATTCGGCCTCGTTCTCGCCAATCACATAGGAATGTGTCAGGAATGGCATGATCCGTTCCAGCGGGATGGTCGGTATCGAGGTATCGAGGGATGAGCTATGGGCGACGGGTGACAGTTTCTGCACATTTCCCGCCGGGGCCGGGACACTGGCAGCGGCAGCTCTTACGTCACTCGTGTTGCCGCGCTCCACTACCAGCTGGGGCTTGCCATCTACCTGAATCAGGCGCATCACATCGCCGGGGTAGATCAGGTGGGGGTTGTTGATCTGTGGATTGCCTTGCCAGATCTCCGGCCAGCGCCACGGCTCATTGAGAAACTTGGCGGAGATATCCCACAGGGTGTCTCCCTTGACCACCACATATTTGTCGGGATAGTCCGGTTTGATCGACAGGGCATCGGCCGAGACCGTGTTGCAGAGCGTGGTTAGCAGCAGAAAAACTAAGATTCTTACCGACATGAACGTCCCTTACCTGGTAGTTGTACTTAAGTACTGTTACTCGACGAGTGTAGTCGAAACTTGAGTCGGACTCCACAGAAGCGGGACTGATTCACACTTTTCAGTAAACCCGGGTTCGCGTTCATGGTATTCCATTATATGGTATAGTGTTTAACAGGTAGTTTTTATGAATAGCTCGTATGGCGATACTCAAGATTTTGCATTTTCCTGATCCGCGCTTGCGCCTTATTGCCGAACCGGTCAAGCAGGTCGATAACAAGATCCGTCAACTGCTCGATGACATGCTGGAAACCATGTATGACGCGCCCGGAGTGGGCCTGGCAGCCAGCCAGGTGAATGTGCCGCTGCGGGTGATTGTGGTCGACATATCCCAGCAGAAGAATGATCCCCTGTGCCTGATCAATCCAAAGATTCTGTTGCGCGGTGGATCAGACCTGGTGGAAGAGGGCTGCCTGTCCGTGCCGGGAATCTATGAAATGGTGGAGCGGGCCAGCAATATCAAGGTGCGCGCCCTAGATCGAAACGGATCCCCCTTCGAGGCCGAGGTCGATGATTTGCTGTCGGTCTGCATCCAGCATGAGATCGATCATCTCGATGGCAAGGTGTTTGTCGATTATCTTTCCCGGTTAAAGCAGGAGCGTATCATCAAGAAAATGGAAAAGCTGCGGCGCCGTGAAGACTAACAATCCAATTCCTGCTTCATCAGCACCCCTCAACAGGAGTCTGGCGTGAGCCGTCAGCTACAGGTCGGTAACCTGCGGATCGTTTTTGCCGGCACACCGGAATTCGCCGCCTGTTCGCTCAGGGCCCTGAGCGAACAGGGTCACGATGTCTGCGCGGTCTACACGCAACCTGATCGGCCTGCGGGGCGCGGTCGCAAATTGACGGCCA
>MGXL01000130.1:6116-11334 GCA_001801365.1 Gammaproteobacteria bacterium RBG_16_57_12
GCCCTGCGGCACGGATTGCCGGTACATCAGCCAGCCTCACTCAAAAGCCCCGAGGCGCAGCAGACCCTGGCGCAGCTGTCGCCCGACCTGATGGTGGTGGTGGCCTATGGGCTGTTGTTGCCGCCCGCCGTGTTGAGCATCCCGCGGCTGGGCTGCATCAATGTCCATGCCTCCCTGTTGCCGCGCTGGCGTGGCGCCGCGCCGATTCAGCGCGCCATCCTGGCCGGCGACCGGGAAACCGGCATTACGATCATGCAGATGGATGAAGGCCTGGATACCGGCGCCATGCTGTTGCGCCTGTCCTGCCCGATCAGCGACCAGGATACCGGCGGCAGCCTGCATGATCGCCTGGCCCAACTTGGCGCCGAGGCCCTGCTGCAGGCGCTTGAGCGTCTGGCGGCGGGCAAGCTGGCGCCGGAACCCCAGGATGACCGGCTGGCCACCTATGCCGCCAAGCTGGAAAAGGCCGAGGCCGTGCTGGACTGGCGCCTGCCCGCCGAGGTGCTGGCCCGCAAGATCCGGGCCTTCAATCCCTGGCCGGTGGCGCAGACCGGTTATCTCGGGCAGGTGCTGCGCATCTGGCAGGCCCGGCCTGTCGATCAAGCCTGTACTGCCGTGCCCGGTACGGTACTCGGGGAGAGCAGGGAGGGTATCGATATTGCCACAGGCGATGGTCTGTTGCGCCTGCTGGAGATTCAGTTGCCCGGCAAGCGCCTTATGGCGGTGGCCGACTTCATTAATGCCCATCATCTCGGGCAGGTCGTGCTCGGGACAGCGGATCACGATACCGGCTATGTCCGCGATATCTGACAAACAAATGAACCCCCGTAGTCTTGCCGCCAGGGTGCTCGTGCAGGTGCTGGAGGAGGGGCGGTCCTTGCCCGCTGTGCTCAATGCCGCCAGCCGGGAAATCAACACTTCCGAGACCAGTCTGTTGCGTGAGCTGTGCTACGGCACACTGCGCTGGCAGCGGCGGCTGGATGGCGTATTGCGCCCATTGCTCAACAAACCGCTCAGGCGCAAGGATGGCGACATTCATGCCCTGCTGCTGATCGGCCTTTACCAATTGATGTATCTGCGCATCGCCCCGCATGCCGCGGTGGCCGAAACGGTGGCGGCGGCGGTTGCCCTGAACAAGGAATGGGCCAAAGGGCTGGTCAATGCGGTATTGCGCAACTATCTGCGGCAGGCCGGTGAGCTCGAGGCCAGGGCCGATCGCCAGGAAGAGGCCCGGTATGCCCATCCCGCCTGGTTGATCGAACAGTTGAAGCAGTCCTGGCCGGCCTGCTGGCAGGCCATTCTCGACGCCAATAATGAGCGTCCCCCCATGACCCTGCGCATCAATCGTTGCCGTACCACGCGCGACGATTATCTGGTGAAGCTGGCGCAGGCCGGCATGGCGGCCAGTGTCCTGCCTCATGTTGCGGAGGCCATTGCGCTGGAGCGGCCTGTTCCCGTGGAGACCCTGCCGGGCTTCGCGGCAGGTCTGGTTTCGGTGCAGGATGGCGCGGCACAGCTGGCCGCGCACCTGATGGACCTGCGTCCGGGGCAGCGGGTGCTGGATGCCTGCGCGGCCCCGGGCGGCAAGACCTGCCACATGCGCGAGCTGGAACCGGCATTGGCCACGCTGATCGCCCTGGACAGCGATGCCGTGCGCCTGTCGCTGATTGAAGAAAATCTGAAACGGCTGCAACTTGCGGCCACAGTTGTGTCAGGTGACGCCGGGACCCCGGCGCCGTGGTGGGATGGTATGGGGTTTGACCGCATCCTGCTTGATGCCCCCTGTTCGGCGACCGGCGTTATCCGGCGCCACCCCGATATCAAGGCGCTGCGTCATGCGGAGGATATCGCCGCACTGGCGCAAACACAGCACAATCTGCTGGAGGCCTTGTGGCCGCTGCTCGTACCGGGCGGGCGCCTGGTGTATGCTACCTGCTCGGTATTGCCCCGTGAGAATGAAGAGCAGGTGCAGGCCTTTTTGGCGCGCCATGACGATGCCAGGGAAATCGCGCCGGCGGGAGATTGGGGCGAGCCGCGGCCGGCGGGCCGGCAGATATTTCCCGGCTATGGCGGCATGGACGGGTTTTATTACGCCTGCGTGGAAAAGATCGATGCCGGGCGAAAATAAAACAGGAAGCCGATAACACGAACGTCTGGGATTCAACAACAATGAAAATCATCATACTGGGGGCGGGGCAGGTCGGTTCATCGGTCGCCGAGAATCTATCCAGCGAGGCCAATGACATCACCGTGGTTGACAGTGATGAGCAGCGCCTGATGGAGCTGCAGGACCGCCTGGACATCCGCACCGTGATGGGCGAGGCCTCGTATCCCGCGGTTCTGGAGCAGGCGGGCATCGAGGACGCCGATATGATCCTGGCGGTGACCAACAGCGATGAGATCAACATGATCGCCTGCCAGATTGCCTACACGCTCTATCGCACCCCGACCAAGATCGCCCGGGTGCGCGCCGTTGAATACCTCGCCTATCCCAAACTGTTTGAACAGGAGGCCTTGTCCATCGATGTGCGGATCAGCCCGGAACAGTTGGTGACGGATTACATACAGCACCTCATCGAATACCCGGGCGCCTTGCAGGTGCTGGATTTTGCCCATGGCAAGGTGCAGCTGGTGGCGGTGCGGGCCGTTTACGGCGGACCGCTGGTCGGGCATGAATTGCGCGCCTTGCGCGAACACATGCCCGCGGTTCACACGCGCGTGGCGGCCATCTTCCGCCGGGGTAAACCGATCATCCCGCAGGGTGACACGGTGATCGAGGTTGATGATGAGGTGTTTTTCATTGCGGCCAAGAAAGATATCCGCAATGTGATGAGCGAATTGCGCAAGGTGGAGCAGCCGGTCAAGCGGGTGATCCTGGCCGGCGGGGGCAATATCGGCAAACGCCTGGCCACGGTGCTGGAAAGCAAATACCAGGTGAAGATCATCGAGCATAACAAGGGCAGGGCCCAGAAGCTGGCCGGCGAACTGAACAGGACCATCGTGCTGGTCGGAGATGCCGCCGATGAAGATCTGCTGCTGGAGGAGAACATCGAGAATACCGACGTATTCTGCGCCCTCACCAATGATGACGAGGCCAATATCCTGTCCTCGATGCTGGCCAAACGCCTGGGCGCGCGCATGGTCATGGCCCTGATCAATCGCGCCGCTTATGTGGATCTGGTGCAAAGCGGCACCATCGATATCGCCATCTCGCCCCACCAGGCGATGATCGGCAGCCTGCTGGCCCACGTGCGCCGCGGTGATGTGGCGGCGGTCCATTCACTGCGCCGCGGTGCCGCCGAGGCGATCGAGGCCGTGGCCCATGGTGACAAGAACTCCTCCCGGGTGGTGGGGCGCGCCATCGAGGAGATTAAATTGCCTTACGGCACCAACATCGGGGCGATCGTGCGCAATGATGAAGTACTGATCGCCCATCACGACACCGTGATTGAACCCGAGGATCATGTGATTCTGTTCCTGGTGGATAAGAAATTCATTCCGGATGTGGAACGGTTGTTCCAGGTCGGCATCACCTTTCTTTAACCCGCCGTGATCAGAGAATTCATTCAGGAATAGCGTCGCATGCAGCGTACCAGCATCCAGCGTATCATCGGTATCCTGTTGATGATCTTCAGCCTCACCATGTTGCCGCCGGTCTTGGTGTCGCTCATCTATGATGACGGCGCCCTGATCGCCTTTCTGACTGCCTTTGCGGTGATCTATCTGACCGGTTTGGTGATCTGGTTGCCGGTGCGCGGGGAACGCCGTGAATTGCGGCTGCGCGACGGCTTTGTGATCGTGGCGGCATTCTGGTCCGTGCTCAGCCTGTCGGGCGCCTTGCCCTTCATGATTGCCGAACATCCGCATCTGCATTTTACCGATGCGGTATTCGAGTCGGTATCCGGCTTCACCACCACCGGGGCGACTATCATCGCCTCGGGCCTCGACACCCTGCCACATTCCATCATCTATCATCGCGCACAACTGCAATGGCTGGGGGGCATGGGCATCATCGTGCTGGCGGTGGCGATTCTGCCCATGCTGGGCGTGGGCGGCATGCAGTTGTTCCGCGCCGAGACCCCGGGGCCGATGAAAGATAACAAGCTGACGCCGCGCGTCACCGAAACCGCCAAGGCGCTCTGGTATGTGTATCTCGCCATCACCCTGGCCTGCGCCGCGGCCTATGGCGCGGCCGGGATGAATGCCTTTGATGCCATCACCCACAGTTATTCCACGGTCGCCATAGGCGGCTTTTCCAGCCATGATGCCAGTATCGGGTATTTCAACAGCATCACCATCGAGTTGATCGCGGTTTTTTTCATGTTGCTTTCCGGGATGAATTTCGCCTTGCACTTTCTGGCCTGGCGCCATCGCAGCCTGCGTCCGTACCGGGACAGCGAGCTTTATCTTTTTCTGACGGTGATGCTGGGAGGGGTGTTGATCGTCGCGGTTTATCTGTATGCCGGCAATGTCTACGCCGAGCCGCTGACCGCTTTGCGCAACGCCATGTTTCATGTCGTATCGGTGGGGACGACCACGGGCTTTGTCACCACGGGGTTTGCCCAGTGGCCGGGATTTCTGCCGGTGCTGATCCTGATGATCAGCTTTATCGGCGGCTGTGCCGGCTCCACCGGCGGCGGCCTCAAGGTGATACGCTTCATGCTGCTGATCAGGCAGGGCCTGCGCGAGATCAGGCGCATGGTCCACCCCAACGCCCAGATGCCGGTCAAGGTGAACCGCAAGGTGGTGCCGGAGCTGGTGGTGCAGGCCGTATGGGGATTCTTTTCGCTGTATGTCGGCAGCTTTCTGCTGATCTTTCTGGTGCTGCTGGGCACCGGCATGGATCAGGTCAGCGCCTGGTCGGCGGTGGCCTCCTGTATGAATAATACCGGCCCCGGCCTGGGCGCGGTGACAATGCATTATGCCGATGCCAGCGTTACGGCCAAATGGGCGTTGAGCTTTGCCATGCTGCTCGGGCGCCTGGAGCTGTTTCCCATCCTGGTTCTGATGGCGCCTGCCTTCTGGCGTAACTGATGCGCACCTTCAGTAGGGTGCGCGTTCCCCGTCCGAGGGGGTCTTGAAACGTTTATAGCTCCACTGGTATTGCGCCGGAATGCCGCGCACCGCCTGCTCGATGGCCTGATTGAGCGTGGTCAGCGACCGCACCATATCAGTGCCGGCGATCGTTGGCTCGATGCGCTGGATATGTAGATGGAAA
>MGXL01000130.1:11354-14607 GCA_001801365.1 Gammaproteobacteria bacterium RBG_16_57_12
CTCGGCAAATACCAGCAGCACCGGCGCGCCGGATTTATGCGCCAGGCGCGACAACAGCGTCATGGTGTTGGTGGAGATGCCAAAGAACGGCGCGAAGACGCCATGGCCCGCGCCCGGGTCCTGGTCCGGCAGGATGCCGACCATTTCCCCGCGCTGCAGGGTCTGATACAGGGCGCGCACGCCCTGGGCATTGGTGGGAACCAGCGTGGCGCCGGTGTGTTCACGCGCGGTGCGCATCATCGAATCCAGACCGGCCATGCGCGGGGGGCGGTACAGGCTGGTCATGGGGGCCTGCATCGCGCAATAGAGTCCGACCATTTCCCAGCAGCCCAGATGCGGCGCGGCGATAATCACCCCCTTATTGCCGGCGAGCGCGGCATCGAGTTGCTCCTTGCCGCTGACCTGTCTGATCAACCTTAATACCCGCTCCGGCGGCCAGAGCCAGATGTCACCCAGTTCGGTCATGGTCCTGGCGGTTTCGATCAGGGTATCCCGCGCCAGGCATTGCTGCTCCCGGGGAGAGAGTTGAGGAAAGCACAGGGCGAGGTTGCGGTGGATGATGGCGCGGTTTGTGGTGGGCAGCAGGTACCACAACCGCCCCAGCACCGTCCCCAGGCTGTGGCATAGCCATAGCGGCAGCCAGGACATCAGGCGCACAAGGCTCTTGATGACGGCGGCGCGCCAGATGTCTTTATGAATACCCATATGGCAGTTAGTGCCCGGCAGGTCAAAGATGCGCAATGATGCGGGTTTCGCTTCGCGCCTGTCAAATCAGGCTGTAGGCCTCTGATCTCTAATAAATCAAGACCTTCGGTGAATTTTCCTGTACAATCCGCCTCCTTCACAACCAGCCCGCAGCAGATTTATGGAAACTATCGAAAGATTACGCAATATCGCCATCATCGCCCACGTCGACCACGGCAAGACCACCCTGGTGGATAAACTTCTACAACAGTCCGGCACCCTCAAGAGCCGCGGCGAGATGCAGGAGCGGGTGATGGACTCCAATGTCCTGGAAAAGGAACGCGGTATCACCATCCTGGCCAAGAACACGGCCATCCAGTGGGGCGACTACCGCATCAACATCGTCGACACCCCCGGCCATGCCGACTTCGGCGGCGAGGTGGAGCGCGTGCTGTCCATGGTGGATTCCGTGTTGTTGTTGGTCGACGCCGTCGACGGCCCAATGCCGCAGACCCGTTTCGTCACCCAGAAGGCCCTGGCGCGCGGCCTGCACCCCATCGTGGTGATCAACAAGATCGACCGGCCCGGCGCGCGCGCGCACTGGGTACTGGATCAGACCTTCGATCTGTTCGACCGCCTCGGCGCCACCGATGAGCAACTGGATTTTCCGGTGATCTATGCCTCGGCGCTCAATGGCTACGCCAGCCTGGATGCCGATGCGCAGGATGGAAATATGGATCCCCTGTTTCAGACCGTAGTGGATAAAGTGCACGCGCCGCAGGTCGATGCCAATGGCCCGTTCCAGATGCAGGTCAGTCAGCTCGACTACAACAGCTATGTGGGCGTGATCGGCATTGGCCGTATCACCCGCGGTCGTATCCGGAGCAATTCCCCCGTGATTGCGGTCGATCACGAAGGCCGCCGTCGCCAGGGGCGTATCCTGCAGATCTTTGGTTTTCTCGGTCTGGAGCGTATCGAGGTGCCGGAGGCGCAGGCCGGTGACATCATCGCCTTTACCGGCATCAACGATCTGAATATCTCAGACACCCTGTGTGATCCCAATGCTGTCGAGGCACTGGTGCCGCTGTCGGTGGACGAGCCGACCGTGAGCATGACCTTTCAGGTCAATAACTCGCCGTTCGCCGGCAAGGATGGCAAGTATGTCACCTCGCGGCAGATCCGCGAGCGCCTGCAGCGGGAGCTGATGCATAACGTGGCGCTGCGCGTTGCCGATACCGGCGACCCGGACAAGTTCCGCGTCTCCGGCCGTGGCGAGCTGCATCTGTCGATCCTGATAGAAAACATGCGTCGCGAAGGATATGAGCTGGGGGTGTCGCGCCCCGAGGTGATTGTCCGCGAGGTCAACGGTGTGAAGGAAGAGCCCTTTGAACAGCTGGCCGTGGATGTGGAAGAACAACACCAGGGCGCAGCGATGGAGAAGCTGGGGATGCGCGGCGGTGAACTCAAGAACATGATGCCCGACGGCAAGGGCCGGGTACGTCTGGACTATATTATCCCGGCACGCGGCCTGATCGGCTTCCGCAATGAGTTTCTCACCACCACCCAGGGTACCGGACTACTGTACAACGTCTTTGACCATTACGCCCCGATTAAAAAGGGTGATTACGGTCAGCGCACCAACGGCGTGCTGATCGCCAACGCCCCGGGCAAGGCCCTCGCCTATGCCCTGTTCAATCTCCAGGAACGCGGCCGCCTGTTCATCGGCCACGGTGAGGAGGTGTACGAGGGCATGGTCATCGGCATCCATTCCCGTGACAACGACCTGGTGGTCAATCCCCTCAAGGCCAAACAGCTTACCAACATCCGCGCCGCCGGTTCGGATGAAAACATCATCCTGACCCCGCCGGTGCGCATGAGCCTGGAACAGGCCCTGGAGTTTATCGACGACGATGAACTGGTCGAGGTGACGCCCAATCACATCCGCCTGCGCAAGAAGCTGCTGCTGGAGCACGACCGTAAAAAGGCCTCGCGCGCCTGAGAGACTCTAAAGCATATAGCTCAAGGAACCGATGAACAAGTCAGCGGTTCCTTGAGCTATGCCCGGTTTCTCACCACGCTCATGGATACGCTTGGTTTTTGTACCAAGTCATGAGGGGCGGCGATGATAGGCAAAAAGAATATCGTGTTCGGCTTTCTGTTTTTCATGCTCACGGCCGCGCTGGGGCCATTGATGATTATCAAAGGCGATGAACTGGCCGCCGTCAGGCAGGACAAACAGCGGGCCCTGGAACGTCTCGGGCAGGTGTCCAAAAGCCAGGAGGGCGGGCCGCCGGCCGAGCTGCTGACCGTGGGCGAGACCATCGATGCCAATGCCCGCGCCATCCTGGCGATCGACAGCCTGCTGGAGGCCGAGGCCGGCCGCGATCTGATCAAGAGCGGTCCCCACTCCCATGGCAATCTGGAGGCGCTGCTGAATATCGTGGTGGGCGTCGTGCTGTGCTTCGTGGCGGTTGCGCCTCTGTTCAAGCAAATGATCAGCTGGCTGTTCATCTCGGGGGCGGTATTCCATTCCGGCATGTTGTATCTGGCCGTGATGCTCGGGCAGGGC
>MGXL01000131.1 GCA_001801365.1 Gammaproteobacteria bacterium RBG_16_57_12
AGCCACGAAGGCTTGACCCACTACGGGCTATACGACACCGTGGTGGCGCGGGAGTAAAGGCGGCCGCTTCAGCGGGGCCACCTCTACGGTGTAAAAGCGCCGTCAGGGGCGCGTGTTTACGATGCCACGCGTGTCACCACACGGCAGGTTTTGTGATGGTCGTTCCGGGCAACGTGACAGGGAAAAGAGACGCAACGTAACCAGACCGATGAACGAAACGGGCGAGGTTAAGTCAGCAAAGCGCGGATGGATTGAAATGTTCAAGAGGTTCTTCAACCGATGACCGATACCTTTAACATCTATTGCGATGAATCCTGCCACCTGGAAAACGATCACCAGAAGGCGATGGTGCTGGGTGCGGTCTGGTGTCCCCTCGACAAAACGCGGGAAATAGCCGTCCGCCTGCGCGAGATCAAACAGAAGCACGGGTTTTCCCCGCAATTCGAGGTGAAGTGGACCAAGGTGTCGCCCGCCAGGAAGGACTTGTATCTGGACCTCGTCGATTACTTCTTCGATGACGACGACCTGCATTTCCGGGCGCTGATCGTGCCCGACAAGACCAGGCTGCGGCACAATGCCTTCCCTGGCCAGGATCACGATGCCTGGTATTACAAAATGTACTTCGATATGCTGAAAGTCATCTTCCGGCCCGATGCGCGCTACCGGGTTTATCTCGACATCAAGGACACGCGCGGGGCGCAAAAGGCGGCAAAGCTGCATGAGGTGCTGTGCAACAACATGTACGATTTTTCGCGGGAGGTGATCGAGCGCCTGCAACTGGCTCACTCCCACGAAATCGAGCAATTGCAGTTGGCCGATCTACTGATCGGCGCCATCGGTTATCTGAATCGGGGATTGCAGGGCAATGCCGGCAAGTTGGCTATCATCGAACGGATGCAACAACGATCCGGTTACACCCTGGCCAGAACAACCTTGTTGCGGGAGGAAAAGATCAACCTTTTCCGCTGGCATGCGGCGGAGGTTCAGGGATGAGCGATGCACCGGGTTGGCTGCCACCGCTGGTTTTGTTCAGTGATTACGGTGGCAAATGGGATGCCTATCTGGATGCCATTTACGAGTGGTTCAAGCAAGATTTCATCGACAGCAAGCCGGTGTTCCAGGGGCGGCGGCTCGGTCTCAAACGCCATCCGATGACGCATGGCAAGGAGGCGACCTTTTGGCACATGATCCAGGAAGGAGACATTGAAGAAGATCGTGCCCCTGACTTCCGGCGTTGCGAGCGGATATGCTGGCCACGGCCGGTCATCGAACATAACGACGACTCGGCGATAAAAATATGGCGCAACCAGCGGGGCAATGAGGTCAGGGTGTGCCTGTGGTTTGCACAGGAGAACTACTTGGTCATTCTCGCTGATCGCGGCGATTACATTCTTCCGTGGACTGCCTATCTGGTGGAGCAGCCGCATCGGCAGCGAAAGTTGCAAAGGGAATATGAAGAATATTGCCGAACGAAGGGCCAGAAAGGCTGAAGCCGCCCCGAGGGACGGCTTCGTTACTCCTTCTACACATGGTAGATGAGCTGTTAATACTATCGGCGCAAAACGCTAAAAAGTAAAGGGGTCTTGTTCGGCCGTGGAACTGATCGGTAGCTGTGGGCATGACGGATGTGCAGAAAAAACAATGGATTAGGCTTAGGCGGCTGTATGTAGTCAAAGATTGATTGTTGCGGTCAGACTCGATTTACCATATAAATAAATCTATCAAGGTAACCAATCATGGGGGTTATGGGATCAGGGGAGAGGCCGTTGCCTGATAAACGGTTTCACTGATGTTTCTCTTTGTGCTTATCCTTGTTTTTTGTCTGACCCGGCGGATATTTCGATTTGTGAGCCTTGTGCTCGGAATAAGGGTGTTCCGAATCCATCTCGATGGTCACATGGTCACCCAGGCGCGCCTTCAGGGTCAGGGGCAGTGTGGCGGACATCTGCCAATTATTGTCTGAAATATAGAAATAGACACCCCGTGCGCTATCGAAATACACATCACTTGACGGGTAATAATGATAGTGGTGCCTGGCGCGGTAACCATGGGCGGGGGCATGGGCAGGCGGGCCGCCCTTTTCGTGTACTTCCCGCCGATCCTGCGCGCCGTCTCCAACCTTGATGCCGATATCAAGCTCCAGGGCGAAGGCCGGGAGCGGGCACAGAGCGGACAGCAACACGGCAGTGGCAAGTAATCGGGGCCGCTGAAGACGGTTAATGTTCATCGTAATCACCTTTCTGAGAGATATGTCGTTTTGTGGGAGCGAGCAAGGCTCGCGAATATCCCGTGGCCTTGCGGCATTATCGTGGGCTTTGCCCGTTCCCACAAGTCCGACCGGTTGCTGTTGTCACCGGAGGAATCGATCAGCGCCGAGTGGCACTCTGGCTACTCCAGCTTGAGGCTTAATCCGGAAGCGGGTGCCGATTTTTTATCTTCCTCCTCGACGATGGAATAATTGACAAGATCATGTTCATCCACCACATTGCCCTCGGATAACTGGATACGCAGCCGCAGGTTGTTCTGCGAGTCGGCATTGCGCAGGGCCTCTTCCAGGGTGATGCGGCCTTCCTTGAATAATTTGAACAGCGAGGTATCGAAGGTCTGCATGCCGAGGTTTTCGGATTTTTCCATGACCTCCTTGATTTTATGCAGCTCGCCCTTGAGGATCAGGTCGCAGATCAGGGGCGTGCCTAGGAGAACCTCGACTGCCAGGGCGCGTTTGCCGTTGACGTCCGGGATCAGCCGCTGGGACACGAAGCCGCGGATGTTCAGGGACAGATCCATCAGCAACTGCTGGCGGCGGTCTTCCGGGAAGAAGTTGACGATGCGGTCCAGGGCCTGGTTGGCGTTGTTGGCGTGCAGGGTGGACAGGCACAAATGGCCGGTTTCGGCGAAGGCGATGGCGTGTTCCATGGTCTCGCGGGTGCGAACCTCGCCGATCAGGATCACGTCCGGCGCTTGGCGCAGGGTGTTGACCAGGGCATTTTCATAAGACAGCGTATCGACGCCGACTTCGCGTTGATTGACGATGGATTGCTTGTGCTGGTGGGTGAATTCCACCGGATCTTCGATGGTGATGATATGACCACCGCTATTGATGTTGCGATAGTCGATCAGCGAGGCCAGCGAGGTGGACTTGCCCGAGCCGGTGCCGCCGACAAACAGCACCAGGCCGCGTTTGGACATCACCAGCTGTTTCAGTATCGATGGCAGCCCCAGGGCCTCTGAAGAGGGGATCACCGTCTTGATATTGCGCACCACCATGGAGATCTGGTTGCGCTGTCTGAAGATATTGACACGGAAACGTCCAACACTTGGCTCGGACAGCGCCAGGTTCATTTCCAGTTTCTGCTCGAACTCCTTGATCTGATCCTCGTCCATGATGGCATAGGCGATTTCCTTGATGCGCCCCGGAATCATGGGATTCTTTTCCACGGTTTTCAACACCCCCTGAAACTTGGCTGTCGGTGGGGCGCCGGTGGACAGATACAGGTCCGATGCGTCATATTTGACCAGCAGTCTCAGGTAATCCTTGAATTCCATAACTAAACCTCGGTTGTTCGTTTCACCCGGATGTGTAGTGTAGTATCGGTAATCAAGACCTGTTCTTTAGCCGGGTTGTCCAGGGCCAGTAGTCCTCAAATAGCGATAAAATGCAGACCATGTCCCACTTGATCCCCAGTAAATTACCCCCCGAGTTGTTGGGAAACGTCGAACAGCAGATTCAGGACTGGCTGAGTGCATTGCCTGCGGCGGGGGAATCGGCGGATTTCACCGCTGAGCAGCTCGCCGCGCTGCGCTATGTCTGGACCTGCAGCACCTTTGTGGCCAATGCCTGCCGGCGTGATCCTCGTTTACTGACAGAGCTGCTGCGCGCTGGTGATCTGGGGCGCCGTTATGGCGCGGATGAGTACAAGAACCAGGTGGATCGCGCGCTGGATGCCGTTATTGATGAAGCCGGGCTGATGAAGGCCTTGCGGCAGTTGCGTACCCGCGAAATGGTGCGGATTGCCTGGCGCGACATCGGCCGGCTGGCCCCGTTGGAAGAAACCACCCAGGATCTGTCGTCCCTGGCCGAGGCGTGTCTGGACGGGGCCTTGCAGCGCTTGCACACCTGGCAGTGCGCGGAGCTCGGCGTGCCTGCTGATGATCGCGGCGAACCGCAGCAACTGGTCGTGCTGGGCATGGGCAAGCTGGGCGCCCATGAGCTGAATTTTTCCTCCGATGTGGATCTGATTTTTGCTTACCCGGATGCCGGGGAAACCCGGGGCGGGCGGCGCGGCGGCGGGGTCGACAACGAAGAATATTTCCGCCGCCTCGGCCAGCGTCTGATCAATGCCATCGACAAGCTGACCGAAGACGGTTTTGTCTTTCGCGTCGATATGCGCCTGCGGCCGTTTGGCGAGGCCGGTCCGCTGGCCATGCCGTTCGAGGCCATCGAGGATTACTATCAATTGCACGGCCGCGACTGGGAACGTTATGCCATGATCAAGGCGCGGGTGGTCGCCGGCGATTGTCAGGCCGGCGAGCGCCTGATGGCGATTCTGCATCCTTTTATTTATCGCCGCTATCTCGATTACAGCGCCTTTGATTCCCTGCGCAACATGAAACAGATGGTGAACCAGGAAGTCAGGCGCAAGG
>MGXL01000132.1:0-298 GCA_001801365.1 Gammaproteobacteria bacterium RBG_16_57_12
TCACCGGGAAACAGGGCAGCTTTCATTCCGAACAGGCCCTCGCCTATGGCACGAAGATGGTGGGAGGCGTCACCCCCGGCAAGGGTGGCAGTACCCACCTGGGCCTGCCGGTGTTCGATACCGTCAAACAGGCGGTCCAAGCCACCGGCGCGGATGCCTCGGTGATTTATGTCCCCGCGCCGTTTTGTCAGGACGCCATCCTCGAGGCCGTGGCGGCCGGCATCAAACTGATCGTGTGCATCACCGAAGGCATCCCGGCGCGCGACATGCTCAAGACCGTCATGATCGTCAAGGAGGC
>MGXL01000132.1:307-2677 GCA_001801365.1 Gammaproteobacteria bacterium RBG_16_57_12
CCTGATCGGTCCCAACTGCCCCGGCATCATCACCCCCGGCGCCTGCAAGATTGGCATCATGCCCGGCGAGATTCACCGGCCGGGCAGCATCGGCATCGTGTCGCGCTCCGGCACGCTCACCTACGAGGCCGTGGCGCAAACCACCGAAATAGGATACGGGCAAAGCACCTGTATCGGCATCGGTGGCGACCCGATGCCGGGCACGACCTTCATCGATTGTCTGGAGCTGTTTGAAAAAGATCCCGCCACCGAGGCGGTACTCATGGTGGGAGAGATCGGCGGCACGGCGGAAGAGGAAGCGGCGGACTACATCAAGCGTCATGTCAGCAAGCCGGTGGTCTCGTATATCGCCGGCGTCACCGCGCCCAAAGGCAAACGCATGGGCCATGCGGGCGCCATCATCGCCGGCGGCAAAGGCACGGCGGCGGAAAAATTCGCCGCGCTGGAAGCGGCGGGCGTAACCATCACCCGCTCCCCCGCCGAACTCGGCAGCACCTTGCAGGGCTTGCTGGGGAAAAATAATAACCGTAGTTAGCGTGATTGCGTGACCTGACTCCTCCATCCTTGCGCCCCCTCCAATGACCACTCCATGCTTTGTGCGGCTACCACAGCGCAGGGACATCATTGAAAAAAGCATGGAGTGGGATCATTGATGTACATTTGTATTTAACCCCTCTATTATTTGTTATCTGCCGCCTTCGTCTCTTTTCCAAAGTTTTACCAGGGCTTTGTAATTTTCTCCCTGGCATTTGTGGGGCAAATAAGCTGATGGAGGGAAAAACCACAAGCCATCACGGTGGAAATACATCGTCGATCGGCTACGCGCTATCCGGGCACACCGGGTGAGTCTTATACTTTTCAATAGTTCCATCCCAAGGAAACGAAGAATATGCGCTATTTGGCAAGTTTGACCCTGATCATCAGCCTGTTTCTGAGCGGCTGTGGCTATAACACCTTGCAAGCCACGGATGAACAAATCAAGGCCTCATGGTCTGAGGTCATCAATCAATATCAACGACGCGCCGATCTGGTGCCAAATCTGGTCAATGTAGTGAAGGGATATGCGGCACATGAAGAAGAAGTACTGACCAAAGTAACTCAAGCGCGCTCCAAGGTGGGCTCACTGCAAGTGACGCCTGAACTCATTAATAATCAACAGGCCTTTGCACAATTCCAGGCGGCACAGGGCGAACTCACTTCCGCGCTGTCGCGCCTGTTAGTGGTGGCGGAAAATTATCCGCAATTGAAGGCGGACGGCCTGTTCCGCGATTTGCAGGCGCAACTGGAAGGCACGGAAAACCGCATCACCGTGGCACGCAACCGTTATATCAAGGCGGTCGAGGAATACAACGTCACCGTGCGATCCTTCCCCAGCAATCTCACGGCGATGTTATTTGATTTCGAAGTGAAGCCGAATTTTACGGTGGAGGATGAGAAGGCGATCTCAACCGCGCCCAAGGTGGATTTTGGCACTGCGCCGGCCAAGTAATCGCGGTTACAAATTCGCATTCTTATGAACATTTCGTCTGCAGTGACATCACCCTGGCGCTGGGTGCTGCTGTGTCTGACATTGCTGGCGCACACCCTCGCCCAGGCAGACGTTGCCGTTCCACCACTTGAAGCGCGCGTGACTGATCTCACCGGCACATTATCCACGCAGCAGCGCTGGCAGCTTGAAGAAGATCTGCGCACTCTGGAAACCCGCAAGGGCAGCCAGATCGCGATTCTGCTGGTACCCAGCACCGAGCCCGAGACTGTTGAGAAATATGCGCTGCAGGTGGCCGAAACCTGGAAGCTGGGGCGCGAGGGTGTGGACGATGGCGTGTTGATACTGGCGGCATTGCAGGATCATACCCTGCGGCTCGAGGTGGGCTATGGTCTCGAGGGAGTGATCCCGGATGCCGTCGCCAAGCGCATCATCAGCGAAATCATGGTCCCCTATTTTCGCCAGGGCGATTATTATGGCGGGCTGGCGGCCGGTGTGGATCGCTTGTCGCGCCTGATCGACGGCGAGCCCTTGCCCGCCCCGAACCAGCAGGACAGCGCCTGGTCCGGCATGGATAGTCTGCCCCTGTTGTTCTTTGCCGTTATCGCCGTGGGCGGGATATTACGCGCCATCTTCGGCCAGCTGCTGGGCGCCTCTGTCGTCAGCGCGGTGATCGGTTTTGCGGTGTGGCTGCTGTTCGGCTCCTTGCTGTTTGCGCTGCTGGCCGCCCTGTTCGCCTTTGTGATCACGCTGTTTGGCGCTGGCGGGCGGGGCTCGCGTTATGGTGGCATTGATATCGGCGGTGGCGGCAGAGGCGGTGGAACATTCCGTGGCGGTGGCGGCGGCTTTGGCGGCGGCGGCGCATCAGGTCGATGGTGAAACAA
>MGXL01000132.1:2701-7451 GCA_001801365.1 Gammaproteobacteria bacterium RBG_16_57_12
CTGGTGGACCCACCGCGTGTTTCCGCCTGCGGCAATGCAGAATATTGAGTCGGCAATTCGCGATAGCGAAAAACACCACTCTGGTGAGATTCGTTTTGCCGTAGAAGCGGATTTCAGTTTCGCTGCGCTAATACGCGGCAGCACTGCGCGTGACCGTGCTATAGAGCTCTTTTCACAACTGCGTATCTGGGATACCGAGCACAACAGCGGCGTGTTGATTTATTTACTCCTCGCCGACCGGGACGTGGAAATTATTGCTGATCGCGGCATACACCACCGTGCTGGCAATGCGGCGTGGGAACCCATCTGCCGACACATGGAACAGGAATTTCGCCAACAACATTATGAAGCAGGGGTGATTTATGGCATCCGCGCGGTTGGCGAATTACTGAACCGCCACTACCCCGCGGGCAATGGCAACGTAAATGAATTGCCAGATCAGCCGATTGTGCTATAACTTTAGCTCCTGTCATACAGCTGTCAGGAGTCCCTGGCGAGTCATACACTTGCACGTCAATATCACATAAGGAGACTACGATGAACATAGACGCAATGAAACAACATGGCGCATTCAGCTGGAATGAACTGTTGACCACCGACGTGGCGGGCGCCAAGGCGTTTTATGGTGCGCTACTGGGCTGGACACTCGAAGACATGAAGTCGAATGGAAAGGATTACACTATTGCCAAGGCTGGCGCAGCACAAGTCGGCGGCATCATGGCCATTCCAGCACAGGCCAAGGGCATGCCGCCGGCGTGGGGCGCCTATGTCACAGTTAATAATGTGGATGCGCTGATCCCCCAAGTGAAAAAGCTGGGCGGCAGTATCTGCGTGCCGCCAATGGACATTCCGGGGCTGGGCCGTTTTATGGTGATCCAGGATCCTCAGGGGGCTACGCTGTCGCTGATCACTTACATCTGACTTGATGTAATCGATATGCCGACCCAAATTTTCGTAAACCTGCCGGTCAAGGATCTCAAGCGGGCGGTGGAGTTCTTCACCAGGCTGGGTTTCATCTTTGATCCAAAATTCACCGACGAGAACGCCACATGCATGATCGTCGGTGAAAATATCTTTGTCATGTTACTGGTTGAGGACTTCTTCAAGACTTTCACACCCAAGGACATCTGTGACACCAGCAAGAGCACAGAAGTCCTTATCTGTATCTCCGTAGATAGCCGTGAAAGAATCAACGAGATGGTCAACAAGGCTGTTGCCGCCGGCGGAACAGCCCCGAGGCAATCAAAAGACTATGGGTTTATGTACCAACATGGCTTTCAGGATCCCGACGGTCACCTCTGGGAACTAATTTACATGGCGCCGAGCACCACGATTTAACAGCCTGCCGGACCCGGTCGCTCACAACGCGGGATAGTCCGTATAGCCCTTCTCTCCCGGCGTATAAAAGGTATTGAAATCGGGCGCGTTCAGGGGTGCATTCACCTTCCAGCGTTCAGGCAGGTCCGGGTTGGCGAGGAACGGCCGCCCCACCGCGATGAGATCCGCCTTGCCGGTGGCCAGATCGCTCTCGGCGCGGGCGGCATCGTATCCGCCTGACAAAATCAGCGTACCGCGAAATGATTTGCGGAAGACCTCTTTGATCGACGCAGGCACCGTGGGCGCGCCCATCGACGAATGGTCGACCAGATGCACGTACAGCAGGCCGAGCACATCGAGCCGGCGCGCCAGGTAAGTGTAGTCCGACTCCATGGCGTCATAGTGCGGCATGTCATTGAACACCCCATAAGGCGAGAGCCGAATGCCGACCTTATCCTTGCCGATGGCGTCAATCGCGGCCTGCGCCACCTCCAGCACAAAACGCGCGCGGTTTTCGATCGAGCCGCCGTAGCCGTCGCGGCGCTGGTTGGAGTTGGGGCGAATGAACTGTTCCAGCAGATAACCATTGGCCGCGTGCAATTCTATGCCGTCAAACCCTGCCTTGAGCGCATTGCGGGCCGCCTGCGCAAATTCGCCGATCGCCACTTTAATATCCGCCTCGGTCATCGCCTGTGGCACGGGCAGCGGCTTCATACCCTCGGTATCGGTATACATCTGCTCATTGGCGGCGACCGCCGACGGCGCGACCACCCGCGCCCCGGCGGGCAGATTCAGGGGATGCGTCACGCGACCCGTATGCATCAATTGCATGAAGAACTTCGCGCCGCCCTTATGCACGGCGAGGGTGATGGGCCTCCAGCCTTGCACCTGCTCCTCGGAAAATATCCCGGGTATGCGCGGATATCCCAAGCCGTTGGGCGACGGCGAAGTGCCTTCGGTGATGATCAGGCCCGCCGAGGAGCGCTGCTGATAATACTGCAACATCAGCGCGTTAGGAATGTTGTTGATGGCGCGATTGCGCGTCATTGGCGACATCACCAGGCGATTCTGCAGCTCAACGGAACCCAACTTATATTTCGCAAACAACAGGGACATGCCAATCTCCTTCTTATGGTTATCGTTCAATTATCAGGAAACAAGGAACAGTGAAGATGCAGCACAGTTCTCTTCCCCGCACAAACTGTGGTCTCTCGCCTGTTACACACGCATTTTATACTTAGAGTTGCTTGCCCTTAAGGGTAGGTGGCTTATCAGTACGGGTTTCCAGTTTCAGATAACTCACCAGGCGAACACTGCCTTCTTGATGCAATGCTTCATGTATATTCTCGACGGCAGCCAGAATCTCCGCCAATTCACCTTCAATATTAGTGCCCGAGGCATGTGTCTCAAGCGTAAAATTATACTCCTGAAGTAACTCGACAACACGGGTAATTTCTCGCCTCACTGAAACCCCCCTTCCAATCGGGATAATCTGTAATTCGGCGGTAGCTTTCATTTTAAGATACTCGAAATAGTGAAAAGATCAGCGGATACTGCCACATCAGCCAGCCTCCTGACGCCATCGCCCCAGGCGATAGCTGCCGCGATGGCGGCGTTGGCGTTGACTTCCGCACTCACAGCGGCATCGGGTGCCGCCGGAGATGCATTATGGTTTTCAATATCCAGGATAAACGGACCTGTTAACTGTGTGAGGCCTTGGCAATGGAAGTATTGGTATTTGACCTTATCATGCAACTATGCCAAACAGGCTTCCAACGCCTGCGGTTAAGCCCATAGCCAGTGCACCCCAAAATGTAACCCTAAGCACGCCGATGCTTATGCGTGCCCCACCTGTTTGTGCAGCGAGACCGCCTAAAACGGCCAGGAACGCAAGCGACAGCCCCGCAACGATAGACACCAATTTCTGTTCTGGGGCCATGAAAGCCGCTACCAGCGGCAACACCGCACCCACAGTAAACGTTGCGGCCGAAGCGAATGCGGCTTGTATAGGCCGCGCGCTGATTCTCTCGAAGATACCGAGTTCATCTCTTGCGTGTGCATCCAATGCATCATGGGCCATCAGTTGCTCGGCCACTTTCCTCGCCAAGTCAGCATCCAGTCCTCTCCCCACATAAATATCGGCGAGCTCCTGTTGCTCAAACTCTAGATTGTCTTTCAGATGTTGCTGCTCAAGCTCCAGATCGGCCCTTATGGTATCGGCCTGAGAACTGACGGACACGTATTCACCCGCCGCCATAGACATCGCTCCCGCCACTAAACCCGCGACGCCAGCCAACAATATGTCGCCACGTGCCGTATCTGCGGCAGCAACGCCAATCACGAGACTCGCTGTAGAAACGATGCCGTCGTTGGCGCCGAGAACAGCAGCACGTAACCAGCCGATACGATGAGAACGGTGATCTTCATTATGATTCATACAATTTTCAGATTTGCCTTTGCGTTTAAAGAGTCAGGATCAGACGCACCATTCCCCATTATGCCACCGCACATGAGCGTGGCGTAATGCAGAGGATAAAAATATCCGGCACAACTCGCCAGGGAAACACTAATGGATTTGTTATTTTGAGCGCCGGCAGCCTGTCGGACTTAGGCGATCATAGCGAGGAAAAACCCTAAGTCCGTCAGGCTCCCAGGCATGGGGCGGCAAAGATAATGAGCATGGCCCCATAGTATTTCATGATAAATGAAACTAAATTGTCAGAAGCGTGTCATAAGTAATGTTCGCAGTTCATTATCAAGCCAAGATTGCAAGGATTGCGAACAACAGTAAGTGGTCGTATTGTTTATGACCGAATGTATGTTCGGAATATTCCATAAAGGCATCTTCCCCACATCCCTTCTTCATGATCTTCACGCACACGCATTATTAATTAGTTTAAGGTAAAAATTTTATGAATACTGGTATTGTAAAGTGGTTTGACGCCGTTAAGGGTTTTGGTTTTATCTCTCCCGAAGATGGCAGCAAGGATGTCTTTGTGCATCATTCAGCGATTCAGGGCAATGATGGCTACAAGAGCCTGAGTGAAGGCCAGAGGGTCAGCTTCGAAGTAAATAGTGGCCCCAAAGGCCCGGCAGCAACCAATGTGGTCGCCGCGTAAGATATAACTGCTCTAGCAGCTTACAACGAAACCCCGCTACATAGCGGGGTTTCTTTTTTAGGGAAGCGCCGATTAATTCCGCTATTCACAGCCTGCTTAAAAGCGGGGGCTTGTGGCTATCTCGAATTATTCACTGACTTGCCGCATCAAAAGCCGATGGTAAAACTAAAATCGGGATAGGATTCGCTACAGGCGCGGTATACCGTCTCTTGGCAATCGAGATAGGACTCATAGACGAGGCCTGCACTGACATAGACGTTGCGCCCGGAAGCGAAATAGATCCCGGCGCGTCCGCCGACCGAGTCGTGTCAGGA
>MGXL01000132.1:7470-8767 GCA_001801365.1 Gammaproteobacteria bacterium RBG_16_57_12
GAGGTACGCCACCCATGAGCGAAGATAACGTAGTTCGATTTCAGAAACCAGGTGAGGCTCAAGACCTTTTGACACAGACGCTGCGCCAGGGCGCCCGGCAGTTGATTCGACAGGCGATCGAGGCCGAGCTGGCGGAATATCTGGCCCAGTTTGCGGGTCGCCAGGATGGGCAGGGCCGAGCTGCCGTGGTACGCAACGGCTACCTGCCGGAGCGAGAGATCATGACCGGGATCGGTCCTGTGCCGGTCAAGGTGCCGAAGGTCCGTTCCCGCACCGATGCGGAGGCATTGTTCCGCTCCGCGCTGGTGCCACCCTACGTGCGTCGCACCAAGAGCCTGGATGCCGCCCTGCCCTGGCTGTATCTGAAGGGGATCTCGAGCGGGCAGATGCAGGAGGCACTGGAAGTGCTGGTGGGGCCGGATGCCAAGGGGCTGTCCGCGCCGGTGATCAGCCGACTCAAGTGCCAGTGGAAGAGCGAGTATGACGACTGGTGCCAACGCAAGCTGGAGCGTGACCGCTGGGTCTACCTGTGGGCGGATGGCATCTACAGCGGCCT
This sequence comes from Gammaproteobacteria bacterium RBG_16_57_12, assembly GCA_001801365.1. Lineage (GTDB taxonomy): Bacteria > Pseudomonadota > Gammaproteobacteria > RBG-16-57-12 > RBG-16-57-12 > RBG-16-57-12. The sequence goes on from MGXL01000132.1 coordinate 8,027, forward strand.
GCGCGCCGAGGGGCAGAGGCTGTGCGCCCTGGTGGTCATCGGTGTCAACGAGCGGGGCGAGAAGCATTTTCTGGCCATCGAGGACGGTGTGCGCGAATCCACCCAGAGCTGGCGGGAGCTGCTGCTGGGTCTGAAGCGGCGTGGCCTGAAGACGGCGCCGGAGCTGGCGGTGGGCGATGGCGCGCTGGGCTTCTGGGCGGCGCTGGATGAGGTCTATCCATCGACCCGACGACAGCGCTGCTGGGTGCACAAGACAGCCAATGTGCTGAACTACCTGCCCAAGGGGGCGCAGCCCAAGGCGAAGAAGGCGCTGCAGGAGATATGGATGGCAGAGAGCCGCAAGGCGGCAGAGCAGTCGTTCGATCATTTTGTCCAGACCTATGGCGGCAAGTACCCCAAGGCCGTTGAATGCCTGCTGAAGGATCGCGAGGACTTGCTGGCCTTCTACGATTTTCCGGCCGAGCACTGGGTGCATATCCGCACGACCAACCCGATCGAGTCGACCTTTGCCACCATTCGGCATCGCACCGACCGGGCCAAGGGATGCGTGAGCAGGGATACCATGTTGACGATGATCTACAAGCTGGGGATGTGCGCTGAGAAACGCTGGCGACGTATCCGGGGTTTTGACTACCTGGCCAAGGTCATCGCAGGTGTGAAATTCAAAGATGGCATTGAAGTAACCGAGCAATCAGATAGCAGCAGGGTCGCCGCCTGATCATGCCGTACACCAGATTTGAC
>MGXL01000133.1:0-201 GCA_001801365.1 Gammaproteobacteria bacterium RBG_16_57_12
GATTGATAGGCGATCAGGCTGTGCGCGATGCCGACACCGAGGTTGCGCAGCACCGTGGAGTCGGTCAGGTCACGCTGCCAGCGCGAGACGGGCAGCTTGGCGGACAGATGATGGAAAATGGCATTGGCCAGGCCGAGGTTGCCTTCGGAGTTTTCGAAATCGATCGGGTTGACCTTGTGCGGCATGGTGGAGGAACCCACT
>MGXL01000133.1:225-1569 GCA_001801365.1 Gammaproteobacteria bacterium RBG_16_57_12
AAATAGCCCAGCGAGATGTAGCCCCAGACATCGCGGTTGAAGTCGAGCAGGATGGTGTTGTAGCGCGCCAGGGCATCGAACAGTTCCGCCATGTAATCGTGCGGCTCGATCTGGGTGGTGTAGGGATTCCACTCCAGCCCGAGGCTGATGACGAAGTCACGGGCCATGGCCTGCCAGTCCAGCTCCGGGTAGGCGCACAGGTGAGCATTGTAATTGCCGACCGCGCCGTTGATCTTGCCGAGCAGGGCGAGTTCCGCCACCGTGTGGCGCTGGCGCCTGAGCCGGTAGGCGACATTGGCCATCTCCTTGCCCAGGGTGGTGGGTGAAGCGGTCTGACCATGGGTGCGCGACAGCATCGGCTGGCCGGCATGGGCATGCGCCAGCGCCGTGAGCGCCGCGATGACTTCATCCATCATCGGCAGCAGCACCTGGCTGCGGGCCTCGCGCAGCATCAGGGCATAGGCCAGGTTATTGATGTCTTCCGAGGTGCAGGCGAAATGAATGAATTCGCTGACGGCCTCGAGCTCGGCATTGCCCTGGATCTTTTCCTTGAGGAAGTATTCCACCGCCTTGACGTCGTGATTGGTGGTGCGCTCGATATTCTTGACGCGCCGCGCGTCTTCCTCGCTGAAGTTTGCGATGATGTTGTTCAGGAGGTGGTCCGCATGGTGGCTGAAAGGCGGGACTTCACGAATGCCGGGATGCGCAGCCAGCATCTGCAACCAGCGGATTTCCACCAGTACCCGGTGGCGGATCAGCCCGAATTCGCTGAAGATGGGCCGCAGCCCGGCGGTTTTGCTGCCGTAGCGGCCGTCGATGGGGGAGATGGCGGTCAATCCCGAAAGTTCCATGCTGGCTCCAGAACGTTATAGTGACAATCCGGCATTGTAACAGCAAATAGCAGTACTCGACGCGCCCTGCCCTGATCGGCAGGCTGTTATTCCTTGCCCTGCAACTGCCGCAAAATGGCCTCATTCTCCAGGGTGGAGGTGTCCTGGGTGATCTCCTCCCCGCGGGCGATGGCGCGGATCAGGCGGCGCATGATCTTGCCGGAGCGGGTCTTGGGCAAATTGTCGGTATAGCGGATATCGTCGGGTTTGGCGATGGCCCCGATTTGCTCGCCGACCCAGGCCCGCAGTTCCTGGGTGAGTTTTTCATCAACACCGCCCTTGGGGCGTTCGCCGCGCAACACCACGAAGGCGAAGATGGCTTCACCCTTGATCTCGTCCGGCCGGCCGACCACGGCGGCCTCGGCCACCCGTGGGTGGGCCACCAGGGCGGACTCCACTTCCATGGTGCCCAGACGATGGCCGGAGACATTCAGCACATCATCGATACGGCCCA
>MGXL01000133.1:1777-6389 GCA_001801365.1 Gammaproteobacteria bacterium RBG_16_57_12
CCGGGAATGGGGGCGAGCATGTGGGCGCCGGTTTCGGTCTGCCACCAGGTATCGACAATGGGGCAGCGTTCCTTGCCGATGACGGTGTGGTACCACATCCAGGCCTCGGGGTTGATCGGTTCGCCCACCGTGCCCAGCAGGCGCAGGCTCGAGAGGTCGTACCGGTCGGGCAGGGCATCGCCCAGTTTCATCAGGGCGCGGATGGCGGTGGGCGCGGTATAGAAAACGCTGACTTTATGATCCTGACACATTTTCCAAAAGCGCCCGCCATCCGGATAAGTGGGCGCGCCTTCGTACATCACCAGGGTGCCGCCCAGGGCCAGTGGTCCATAGGCCACATAGGTATGCCCGGTGACCCAGCCCACATCGGCGGTGCACCAGAAGATATCTTCATCGTGCAGATCGAACACCCACTTGCAGGTCACGATCGCCCCCAGCAGGTATCCACCGCTGGAGTGCTGAATGCCTTTGGGTTTGCCTGTCGAGCCGGAGGTGTAGAGCAGGAACAGCGGATGTTCGCTGTCGATCCAGGCCGGTTCGCAGTTGTCATTCATGCCCTTGACCGCTTCATGCCACCATAAATCCCGCCCGGCCTGCATGGGCACCTCGCGTCCGGTGCACTGATAGACAATGACCTTTTCGATGGTCTTGCAGCCCGAGGCCAGCGCCTTGTCGGCGGCGGCCTTGAGCTCGATGATCCTGCCACCGCGATGGCCGCCGTCGGCGATGATCAGCACCCTGGCCGTGGCGTCTTCGATCCGGTCCTTGAGCGATTCGGCAGAAAAACCGCCGAACACCACCGAATGGATGGCGCCGATGCGGGCGCAGGCCTGCATGGCAATGACGGCTTCAGGCGTCATGGGCAGATAGATAACCACCCGGTCGCCCTGTTCCACACCCTGCGCCTTCAGGGCATTGGCAAACTGACACACCCGGCGGTGCAGATCGGCATAACGGATGTGCTGGATGGCACCTTGCTCGCTTTCAAAAATGATGGCGATTTTATCGGCCTTGGCGGGGAGATGACGGTCCAGGCAGTTATGGGACACGTTGAGGCGTCCGTCATGAAACCAGCGGTAATGCGGGGCATTGCGGGTGTCCAGGGTGGTCTCGAAGGGCGTCTGCCAGGTGATCTCCTGGCGCGCGAGCTTGCCCCAGAATCCGGCATGGTCGGCCTGTGCCTCCAGACGCAACCGGCTTAATTCCTCGGCCGATATCCTGGCCCCGGACCGAAATTGCGCTGAAGGTTGAAACAGGCGTTGTTCATGCAGTATGGACTCGATATTGCTGGCCACTTTAGTGACTCCTCAGGGTGCAATGACTATGGCTTCATGCGGAAGACCCATCAGCCGACCGCGCTGTCGCGTTCCAGTATGAAGATGTATTTTTGTATCTGTGCCATGACGGTTCCCGGCACGTTGACAAAGGCCAGTCCGATATGACGGATGGCCGATTCTTTCTGGCCGTGCAGCAGACGGCAGTTCCTGACTTCCAGATCTAATTGAAAACCGGACGTATTGGGCAGGGTGATTTCGCAGCTTTTATACAAGGTGCCGACGGCCAGATCGATGCCGGTTACCCGCGCCCCGATGCCCCCGGCGCTGATGTCATGCACCGCCAGGACGAGCTTTTGTTCACCGCTGGGCAGATTGCAGCGGATGGTCAGATGCGACGGGACCGGCACCCTGAAAGACTCGCGCCGCTGCAGTCGGATCATGGTTTTGGGCAGCGCGCTGGTAAATACGCCGTCCTGTTCATTGGTCAGCCAGCAGGGCTGGTCGATGATGAATTCGACCTTGACATTGTTATGCGTGGTGGCGCATATCAGTTGCGCTTCGCCCAGAATTTTCTTGTTGAGGGCCGGATTGCGCGTACTGTCAAATTCGATGGATTCCTTGTCCCTGTTGATGCCCAGCAGAATGGTGATGAATGAACCGTGCAGATCGGGGAAAAAAGCGGTAATCGAAGTGCGTGTATCCAGGATATCGCGCAGGATCCTCAGGCGCTCGAATTTCGAGTGGATCAGGAAACTCTCTTTTTCATGGCTGTTGAGTATGGTTATGGAATGCTGGTTGGTAGTGGTCATGTATTCCGGTCTCTGCGAGTGGGGCTGAAATGCCGCCATGTTTTTATATGGATTTTTACCCCATCTGCGGAGTGGATTGCAACTCAGTGAGGTGTTTTGCCACCAGGACAGAGTTAAATTAACATACCACTTGAGGCAATGCTAATGACGATACCCCGCCTGAGAGGCTCGCAGTAGCTTTATTATGAGGCTAGATACAGATCATGGCTGGGACCTGAGCACCGCCCAGGCCATCGCCCTGCAACAGCGGTTGAGAAGTGATGTTATTACCCGCGATGTCCTGGGCCGGGTGCGGTATGTGGCGGGTGTCGATGCCGGTTTCGAGGCCGGGAATACCCTCTGCCGCGCGGCTGTGGTGGTACTCGACATCGAAACCTTGCGGCCCTGCGCGGTTGCTGTCGCACGCCGACCGGTCACCTTTCCCTATGTGCCGGGTCTGTTGTCATTCCGGGAGATTCCGGCGGTGCTGGATGCCCTGTCCCAACTCGAGATCACCCCGGACCTGCTGTTATGTGATGGCCAGGGCATTGCGCATCCGCGCCGCTTCGGTATTGCCTGCCACCTGGGGGTATTGACCGGCCTGCCCAGTATCGGAGTGGCCAAGAAGCGCCTGATCGGAACGCATGAGCCACTCGGCAATCACCGGGGAGACAGGCAGGCGCTCATGGACAAGGGGGAGTGTATTGGCGCGGTATTGCGCACGCGCGCCGGGGTGAAACCGCTGTATGTGTCGATCGGCCACAAGGTGGGACTGGAAACGGCGATTGACTACGTGATGCGCTGCACAACCCGCTATCGTCTGCCGGAAACCACGCGCTGGGCGCACAAGATAGCCTCTGGCAAGGGCGATGTACCCGCATGGCGCGGGCATGATTGCAAGGAACATAACAGTCGTGAATGAGTCACGTCTGCTCAGCGATGGCAATGGTTCTTGTGTTCGGTATGTGGCGGCTATCCCAGTGAGAGATTGCCCAGTGCCAGAATTCAGCAAGATTGGCCTCGTGCAGTTCGGGCGGCGGCGATTGCCCGAGAAAGTCCAGCGCCTTGATCAAGGCGGGGATCGGCTGGCTCGTGTCCAGGGCCCTGGCAAAGGTCTGTTTGCTCAGTTTCTGCCCGTGCTGATGGGTGGCGACCGGTAGGTGCAGATAATCGGGCGTCTTGAGATCCAGCAATTGCTGCAAATAAAGTTGCCCGGGTGTCTGCTCCAGCAAATCACTGCCGCGCACCACTTCGGTAATGCCCTGCGCGGCGTCATCAATCACAACGGCCAGCTGATAGGCGATCGGACCATCGGCGCGGCGGATGACGAAATCACCCGTTTCCCGCTCCAGATCGTGTTTGATTTCCCCTTGCAGGCGGTCGGCAAAACGGATCTGTATCCCCTGGGTGTTAAGACGCAGGGCACGGGCGGATTTACCTGCCGGCAGACGGTTGCGGCAGGTGCCCGGATAGATAGCGTGTTTCTCTCCAGGCTGTGCGGCATCGGTAATTTCCTTACGCGAACATCCGCAGAGATAGATGCGCTGCATCCGCTCCAGGATCAGCAGGGCTTCCCGATAGGCCTCGGAGCGTGTGCTCTGATAAAGGGGCTGTTCATCCCACTCCAAACCATAACTCTCCAGGGTGTAGAGGATGTCATCTGCGGCGCCCGGAATTTCCCGGGGAGGATCAATGTCCTCGATACGCAGCAGCCACGTGCCATGGGCCTGTTTTGCCTGCAAAAAACTGCCTAGCGCTGCAATCAGTGAACCGAAGTGCAACGGTCCGGTGGGCGAGGGGGCGAAACGCCCGCGGTATGTCTGCTTCTGCATAAAAAAAGATCCGGGCTTATTGAAGTAGAGGGCCAGTATCACCATGGACTATTCAGGTTCAACGGGAGTCTATAAACCTGACATAATTACTCTAGAATTAATCCTGTGTTTAGTTTATCATCCAAACTACTATAAAAACTGAATTTGAGGAGGTACTCACATGAGCGTACTGGTAAACAAACCCGCCCCCGATTTTACCGCCGCCGCGGTCATGGGCGACGGCAGCATCAAGGAAAATTTCAAACTGTCCGGCCTGCGCGGCAAGTATGTCGTGCTGTTTTTCTATCCGCTGGATTTCACCTTTGTCTGCCCTTCCGAAATCATCGCCCACGACCATCGACTGAAGGCCTTCAAGGATCGTAAGGTGGAAGTGGTGGGTGTATCCATCGATTCTCAGTTTTCCCACTTTGCCTGGCGCAACACACCGGTGAACAAGGGCGGTATCGGTCCGGTCGGCTTCCCGCTGGTCGCCGATGTCAAACATGACATCGCCAGGGCTTATGATGTCGAGCATCAGGACGGCGTGGCTTTGCGCGCCAGCTTCCTGATTGACAGGAACGGTGTCGTGCAGGCACAGATTGTCAACAATCTGCCGCTGGGTCGCAATGTTGACGACATGCTGCGCCTGGTCGATGCCTTGCAGTTCACCGAAGAACATGGCGAAGTCTGCCCGGCCGGCTGGAATAAGGGTGATGAAGGCATGAAGGCGGATACC
>MGXL01000134.1:0-141 GCA_001801365.1 Gammaproteobacteria bacterium RBG_16_57_12
GAGATCAATTGTCCGGACAGTCTGCTGGACATGATTCAGCGTGTCCGGGAGGTGACCGGGCGGCCGGTGGGTTTCAAGGCCGTGATTTCCGATGATCAGTTTCTCAAAGGGCTTTTCGATGCCCTGCTGCGCCGTGGCCTG
>MGXL01000134.1:269-2825 GCA_001801365.1 Gammaproteobacteria bacterium RBG_16_57_12
CGCGAGCGCATCAAGGTGATTGCCTCGGGCAAGCTGGTCACCTCGGCCAATGTCGCCTGGGCTATGTCCATGGGCGCCGATTTTGCCGTGACGGCGCGTGGTTTCATGTTTGCGCTGGGCTGTATCCAGTCACTGCAATGTCACCAGGATACCTGCCCGACCGGCATCACCACTCACAACCGGCGTTTGCAAAAAGGCCTGGTGATCAGTGACAAGGCCAAGCGTGTTGCCACGTATGCGCATTGGATGAATGCCGAAGCCGACAAGCTGGCGCATTCCTGCGGGCTGCCCAATGCGCGGCAATTCCGCCGTGAGCATTGCCGCATCGTCCAAAGCGCCGGTAAAAGTTTGCCGCTGAGCGAGTTATATCCCTATCCCGTCGGCGGCACATCACGCACATAAAAATCCCCTCTCAACCGGATTGCGGATCGGTTGCCGGGATGGGGAAACTGACCCGCACGCTCAGCCCGCCCAGCGGTGAGTCATCCAGGGAGATGGTGGCATGATGCAGCTCGGCAATACGGCCGACAATGGACAGCCCCAGGCCGCTGCCCGGTGCATGATTGTCCAGCAGGCGGTAGAAGCGCTTGAAGACGTTGTCGCGTTCCAGAAGCGGTATGCCGGGACCGCTGTCCATGACTTGCAGGGATGGGGCATTATCGGTGTAGCCAATAAGCACCTGTACCTTGCCGCCCGCCGGGGTATAGCGCAGGGCGTTCTCCACCAGATTGCCGATGAGCACGGCGATGGCCTGTTCATTGCCCGGAATTTTTCCGCTGGAGGTTGCGCTCAATTCCAAGTCGATATTTTTCTCCAGGGCCAGTGGTATGCGCTCGGCGATCACCCCTCCGGCAATGTCGCCGAGGTCCAGGATGGCTGTCTGCAGGGGTGAGACGGCAGGATCGAGCCGTGCCAGAGTCAGCAATTGAGCCACCAGGCGCGTGGTGCGATCGACGCCCTTGATGACCTGATCGATGGCATTGACCCGCTGCTCCTTGTCCATGGCGCGCAAGGCCACCTGGGCCTGGGTCTTGATGGCGGCCAGCGGTGTGCGCAGCTCATGGGCGGCATCGGCGGTAAAACGGCGCTCGCGGTCAAAGGCATCTTCCACCTGTTTGAACAGTGTATTCATGGAATCGATCAAAGGGTTGGCCTCGACCGGCACCCGGTCATCGCTGATCGGCTCCAGGCGTTCGGCGCGCCGCTCGCCAACCTGTATGGCCAGCTGCACCAGCGGTCGCATGGCGTGTCCCACACCATACCAGATGAGCAGGGCCAGTATCGGCAGGGAGACCAGTACGGGCAGCAGCATCCGGAAGGCGACGGCATTGGTGAGTTCGTCGCGGATATCATGGGTTTCGCCCACCTGAACCAGAAACGGGCTGCCAGGTGTGTGCAAGGCAAAGACCCGCCAGTTTTCGTCCTTGATAATGCGCGTGCTGAAGCCGTTTTCCTGAGCTGACAAGGGGGTGTCCGGTGCTGTAATGGAGCGCACCAGCAGGGAGTTACTGGCTTTCAGCCAGATCTGGTACGCAACGCTGTGCGCATACAGGTGACGGGTGATATCCACGTCTTCAGTTTCTTCATGGCGCTCGGTTATGACTTCGGCTGCCGGATCGGTAATCACCTGCTTGTTTTGATCATACATCAGCTGCTCGCGCAATTCATGGCCGCTGACACTCAGCAATACCCGTGCGGATTGTGCCAGCTGGGCATCAAACAATTCCTCCACTTCATGAGAAATTTCCCAATAGGTGATGGATGCGGCGATGATCCAGCCGCAACCGATGCTGCCGAGCAATATGACCAGTAGACGTTTGCGGATGGATAAAGACATTACTTTTTATCGACGATGTAGCCTATGCCGCGGATAGTGCGGATAAACTCCGTGCCCAGTTTTTTACGCAGGTGGTGAATATAGACCTCGATGGCGTTGCTTTCCACGCTATCATCCCAGCTGTACAGGCTTTCTTCCAGGCGGGCGCGTGACATCACCTTGCCGGCATGTTCCAGCAGTAGCTGCAGGATGGCGAATTCCCGGCGGGGTAACTCCAGTGCTTCACCGTCCCGCGTGACAGTGTGAGAGGCGGGGTCCAGGGTGATATTGCCGTGCGTGATGAGCGGTGAGGCCCGTCCGCCCTGGCGGCGGATCAGGGCGCGCAGCCGCGCCGACAGCTCGTCCACATCGAAGGGCTTGATCATATAATCATCGGCGCCCCGGTCCAGGCCGGCGACGCGGTCCTGCACGGTATCACGGGCAGTCAGCATCATGACGGGCGTATCGATCTTTTTATTGCGGATCGCTTTCAGCACATCCAGGCCGGAGATCTTCGGCAGGCCGATATCGAGTATGGCGATGTCATAGTTGCCCACGCCCAAGGCCGCCTGGGCGGCGGCGCCGTCTTTCACCCAATCCACCGCGTAGCCTTCCTGGGTCAGGGCGACACGAATGCCATCACCCAGCAGTTCATCATCTTCCACCAATAATAGACGCATGGCCGGCCATCCTGTGCAGTTAATCAAGGCAAAGCTACTTTATCCGGCCTGTGGCGCTAA
>MGXL01000134.1:2845-3968 GCA_001801365.1 Gammaproteobacteria bacterium RBG_16_57_12
TTGAAGCCGCTCCATTTGCCCCCATAACCTGGCAAAGTACAGTATCACTGCTGATGAGGTAAACCGCATGCGCATGGACAAGTTGACCACCAAGTTCCAGATGGCGCTGGCCGACGCCCAGAGCCTGGCCGTGGGACGCGACCACCCGTACATCGAGCCACTGCATTTGATGATCGCCCTGCTGGATCAGGACGGCGGCACGGCGCGCCCTCTGCTCAACAAGGCCGGCGTGAACATCAACAGTCTGCGCTCACAACTGGGCAACGCCCTGGACCGCCTGCCCAAGGTGACGGGCACGGCCGGGCAGGTGCATATCGCCAATGATCTGGGCCGGCTGCTGAATCTGGCCGACAAGCTCGCCCAGCAGCGCAAGGATCAATATATCTCCAGCGAATTGTTCATCCTCGCCGCCGTGGGCGACGGCAGCCCGCTGGGCGAGATGCTGCGCAGCGCCGGGGCCGCCAAGGGCAGTATCGAACGCGCCATCGACGAGCTGCGCGGCGGCCAGCAGGTGGATGACGCCAATGCCGAGGAACAGCGCCAGGCCCTGGAAAAATACACCATCGACCTGACTGAGCGCGCCGAGCAGGGAAAACTCGATCCGGTGATCGGCCGTGATGATGAAATCCGCCGCACCATCCAGGTGCTGCAGCGCCGCACCAAGAACAATCCGGTATTGATCGGCGAGCCCGGTGTGGGCAAGACCGCCATCGTGGAAGGTCTGGCGCAACGCATCGTCAACGGCGAAGTGCCGGAAGGCATGAAGAATAAGCGCCTGCTGGCGCTGGATCTGGGCGCCCTGATCGCCGGGGCCAAATTTCGCGGTGAATTCGAGGAGCGCCTCAAGGCCGTGCTCAATGACCTGTCCCGGCAGGAAGGGCAGATCATCCTGTTCATCGACGAGCTGCATACCATGGTGGGCGCCGGCAAGGCGGAAGGCGCCATGGACGCCGGCAATATGCTCAAACCGGCGCTGGCGCGCGGCGAGCTGCATTGCGTGGGCGCCACCACACTGGATGAATATCGTGAATACCTTGAAAAGGACGCGGCGCTGGAGCGGCGTTTTCAGAAGGTGCTGGTGGATGAGCCCTCGGTGGAAGACACCATTGCCATCCTGCGCGGC
>MGXL01000134.1:3986-7389 GCA_001801365.1 Gammaproteobacteria bacterium RBG_16_57_12
ATGGCGTGGACATCACCGATGCGGCGATCGTCGCTGCGGCGACCCTGTCGCATCGTTATATCACCGACCGTAATTTGCCGGACAAGGCCATTGATCTGGTCGATGAAGCCGCCAGCCGGATCCGTATCGAAATCGATTCCAAGCCGGAAGACATGGATAAACTGGACCGTCGCCTGATCCAGCTCAAGATCGAGCGCGAGGCCCTCAAGAAGGAAAGCGATGAGGCCTCGAAAAAACGCCTGCAGCATCTGGAGCAGGAGATCGAGGTGCTGGGAAGGGAATATGCCGATCTGGAGGAAATCTGGAAGGCCGAGAAGGCGACCCTGGAAGGTGCCCAGCACATCAAGGAGGAGCTGGACCGCGCACGGATCGAACTGGATACCGCGCGCCGCGCCGGTGATCTGGCGCGCATGTCCGAATTGCAATACGGACGCATCCCGGAGCTGGAAAAACAGCTCGCGGCGGCCGATGTGGCGCAGAAGCAGGGGCATGAAACCAGACTGCTGCGCAATCGGGTGACCGATGAAGAGATCGCCGAGGTGGTTTCCAAGTGGACCGGCATTCCCATCGCCAAGATGCTGGAAGGCGAGAAGGAAAAGCTGTTGCGCATGGAGGAGGTGCTGGGCAAGCGTGTGATTGGCCAGCGGGAGGCGATCAAGGCGGTCAGCAACGCCGTTCGCCGCGCGCGCGCCGGACTGTCCGATCCCAACCGTCCCAATGGTTCCTTCCTGTTTCTTGGTCCCACCGGCGTGGGTAAGACCGAATTGTGCAAGGCACTGGCGTCCTTTTTATTCGATACCGATGAGGCCATGATCCGTGTCGACATGTCCGAGTTCATGGAAAAGCATTCTGTGGCGCGTCTGATCGGGGCGCCGCCCGGCTATGTGGGCTATGAAGAGGGCGGCTATCTCACCGAGCATGTGCGGCGCAAGCCCTATTCGGTGATTCTGCTCGACGAAGTGGAGAAGGCCCATCCTGATGTGTTCAACATCCTCCTACAGGTGCTGGACGATGGGCGCCTGACCGACGGCCATGGCCGCACGGTCGATTTTCGCAACACGGTGGTGATCATGACCTCCAACCTCGGCTCGCAGGTCATTCAGGAAATGTCCGGGGAGGAGAATTACTATCGCATGAAGAGCGCCGTGATGGAGATCGTGGCCCAGCACTTCCGCCCTGAGTTCATCAACCGTGTCGATGACGTGGTGGTCTTCCATCCGCTGGGACGGGAGCAGATTCGCGCCATCACCGACATCCAGATCGATTATCTGCGCCGGCGCCTGGCCGACCGCGACATGCAACTGGCCGTCAGCCCCGCCGCCCTCGACAGCCTGGGTGAGGCCGGTTATGACCCCGTGTATGGCGCGCGCCCGCTCAAGCGGGCGATTCAGCACCGCATCGAGAATCCCCTGGCGCAGGAGATCCTGGCGGGAGGGTTCGCCCCCGGCGATATCATCCGGATCGAGATCGCCAAAGGACAACTGGTGTTTGAAAAGGGCGGCATGCCATCGAATCAGGCCGCGGTACAATGAGATTCGAGGTCATGCGCGGCGTATTTCTGGATTGCAATTCGATTGATCGAGGCGACCTGAAGCTCGGCGCCTTGCGGGCAAGCTTGCCGGACTGGGAATTTTATCCATTGACCGAACCGGCGCAGGTGCATGATCGCATCCGCAACGCCCAGGTGGTCATCAGCAACAAGGTGGTGCTGGATGCCGCGGCCATGGAGGCCGCCGCGCAATTGCAACTGATCTGCGTGGCCGCCACCGGCACCAACAATGTCGATCTGGCCACCGCCAGGCAGCGCGGCATTGCCGTGTGTAATGTGCGCGGCTATGCCACGCCGTCGGTGGTGCAACACACCTTCACCCTCATGCTGAATCTTTTCACCCGCATTCCGGAATTCCATCAGACGGTCATGGCGGGGCGCTGGCATAACAGCAATCTGTTTTGCCTGTTTGATTATCCCGTCCGCGAACTGGCCGGCAAGGTTCTGGGCATCGTCGGCTATGGCGAGCTGGGTCAGGCCGTGGCCAGGGTGGCGCAGGCCTTCGACATGGAAGTGATCATTGCCCAGCGGCCGCTGGGGCAACCTGCAGCAGGGCGCCTGCCGTTGGCAGAGTTATTACCCAGGGTGGATGTCCTGAGCCTGCACTGCCCGTTGACACCGCAGACCCGCGGCCTGATCGGCGCCGCTGAACTGGCCTTGATGAAACCCACTGCCGTGCTGATCAATACGGCCCGCGGCGGCATCGTCGATGAACAGGCCCTGGCCGACGCCCTGCGAGCAGGACGCCTGGCCGGGGCCGGTGTCGATGTGCTGAGCGAAGAACCACCCCGCCATGGCAGCCCGCTATTGAATGGCGATATCCCCCATCTGATCGTGACCCCGCACATCGCCTGGTCCAGCCGGGAATCACGCCAGCGCCTGGTGGATGAGCTGGTGCTGAATATCGAGCATTTCCTGCGTGGAAATCCGCGCAATGCGGTGTGATGGGCCAGTAGCAACATCATCATTCATACCTATGCACACGCGGTACGCATCTAGAAAAAACGCCACAGGGTAAGTGACAACAGAGACAACACACTTATCATGGTTGATAGTAATGCTAGGGTATACTATATTTAATCTACTGCTTCACTCTGTTTTTATTCGCCAGCATAAAGCAAATTGATATTTTCCGCTCAAACACCAACAGAATTCCCCTCTGCTGGTCCTCTTTCCACGAACCGTTAAGGAGACCACTATGAAAACGCATACGAAACGATTGTTGTCCGGGGCCGGGGCGCTCGGCCTGGGACTTGCATCACTTGTCAATAGCGAGTCAGCACTGGCCCAGCCGTCTGGCCATTACAAGGCCGAACAGGCCTATGAAAGTGTGGGCTATGTCTCCCTGGCGGAGGCAATGACCAGGCCTGCGCCAGCGCCACAGACTTTTAATTATGAAGATCTGGGCGCAACGTTTCGGATAGTTCTCGAATACCAGGAACTCGTGGCGCGATTCAGGGAAGAGCAACTGGCCAAATTGCGCGCCGAGCCCATGCCTGTGATCGATAAAAGCGTCAAATGGCGTGATGAATATGGCGCTACCGGCTATATCTCGATGGCACGCTACCTGACGGAGGCCCCACGTGCCTATATGGATCCCGAGCATGGTTACAACGATGCCGGATACAATATCGAGCAGTTTCAGTTCGTAAAATAACCATCACTGACCTTCGCGACATTCGTGCATCCATGCACATCATCGAACCCGTCACGCGGGCTCCTATCCAGACCACTTGACCAAACAAAAAAGGGGCTGCCTGTCGGCAACCCCTTGTTTGTTTGGTGGCGGATGGTTGACGGCAAAACTCGTTGCTCGGTCAGCCAGTTCGGGCCGGTGCAAACTGGCGCCAATGG
>MGXL01000134.1:7418-7960 GCA_001801365.1 Gammaproteobacteria bacterium RBG_16_57_12
AGACAGGCGGCGAGTCCGGTAAGGTTTTAACGAATCCGCCCCGGACGGGCATCATCGCGATCCTATGAGAGTCGACCCCAGGATCTGCAGAGCATAGGCACTGCCGCAGTCTGAGGGCGCTAGGCTGGTTTTTAAGCAGCTAGTGCGTAGTTGTCGTCGTTGGCAACTATGGTTTTGCAGCTGGATTTACGAGGTTTTCTGCCCCTCGGCATGCCCCTTGGGTTTCGCGATCCCCGTCGAAGCCAGGTCGCCCCCATAAAGGTTGTAACATAGACAGTATATGCCATTGCGAGTTCCCCGTCATGGGCACTCAGTGCTTTTTGAGCAGGCGTTCCTTTTCGCGCTTCCAGTCGCGATCCTTGAGATCAGCGCGCTTGTCATGGCTCTGTTTGCCTTTGGCCAGCCCGATTTCGAGTTTGGCGCGGCCGTGGCTCCAGTACATGGCGAGCGGGATGAGGGTATAGCCCTTGCGTTCGACCGCTCCGATCAGTGTGCTGAGCTCGCTGCGGTTGAGCAGCAGCTTGCGGGTGCGGGTGGCGTCG
>MGXL01000134.1:7968-9340 GCA_001801365.1 Gammaproteobacteria bacterium RBG_16_57_12
ATGCGTGGAGGCGCTCAGCAGCGGGGTGATCAGCGATCCCAGCAGCCAGGCCTCGGCGTCCTTGATGATCACATAGCTGTCGCTGATCTGGACACGTCCGGCGCGCAGGCTTTTGACTTCCCAGCCCTGCAGCACCAGGCCGGCCTCGAAACGCTCCTCGATGAAATAGTCGTGCCGGGCCTTTTTGTTGAGGGCAATGGTGCCGGAATTGGCGGTTTTTTGCTTGGCCATGAGCGCGGGGTGGAAATGAAATTACAGATACTGATCGATGCCGCTGGACTTGAGGCCCCAGGCGAACAGCGAGAAGACCCGCTGATTGGCCTTGCGCAGCCGTTCGACCAGGCTTTCCACGATACCCCGCAGGATGTTGTAGCCGATGTCGGGGTGAGCGTCGAGAAACTCGATCAGCTTGTCGCCGTGCAATACGGCCAGCTCGCAATCGTTGACGGCGGCCACCGAGGCCGAGCGCGGCTGTTTGTCGAACAGGGGCAGCTCGCCGAATACCTGCCCTTCGCCCAGGTCGCTGAAGCCCGGTGAGACATGGGTGTCCTTGTTGAGATCCACCGTTCCCAGCACCCGGACGGTGCCGCTGAGGATGATGAATACATCGTTGTTCTGTTCACCTTCGCGGAACACGTAGTCATTGCCGGCGACGCTGCGGATCTCCCAGTGGGTGCCTTCCAGAAACTCGGGATGGACCAGCAGATTGTTTAAATGGGTGCTCACAAGGGTTATCCTGCGTGAAGTCATCGGGTGTGTACAGCGGATTATCATTTGTTGGGCCGGGGAATGCAATTGCGGCGGATCGTCGATATTCAGGTTGAGCGCAGCGGTGCTTTTGCGCACAATGGACGGCTATGAGCAGCAGAAGGGAAGGGCGGGTGAAGGTACGCAAATCGATACATGGACAGTGGTCTTCACGCTGGGCCTTCATCCTGGCGGCGACCGGCTCGGCGATCGGGCTGGGCAGCATCTGGAAATTCCCCTATATCACCGGCGAGAACGGCGGCGGCGCCTTTGTGCTGGTGTATCTGATCTGTATCGCGGTTGTCGCCATACCCATCATGATGGCTGAAATCATGCTGGGCCGGCGGGGCCGGCAAAGCCCTATCAATACCATGCGCACCCTGGCCGCCGAGGAAGGCCTGTCCCCGGAGTGGCGCTGGCTGGGCTGGATGGGGATCGTGGCCGGCTTTCTGATTCTTTCCTATTACAGCGTGATTGCCGGCTGGGCCTTGGCCTATGTCTTTCGCACCGCTTCGGGTCTGTTTGAAGGGGCGTCCTCCGAAACGGTGAGGCAGGTCTTCGTCGATTTCATTTCCGATCCGGAAAAACTGCTGGCCTGGCATACGGTGTTCATGATCATGACCAT
>MGXL01000135.1:0-92 GCA_001801365.1 Gammaproteobacteria bacterium RBG_16_57_12
CGGCAAGTTTTGCGGCCGCTTATCTCTTCCTGAAAGATACCCCCCAACTTGTTCCGGGGATCGATCTGCCCGGTACGCTAAATGTTCCAGCA
>MGXL01000135.1:401-2484 GCA_001801365.1 Gammaproteobacteria bacterium RBG_16_57_12
ACGACGTATACCAGGCGAACTCTGTCCCCGAGCCCGGAACTTTGGCATTGCTGGGGCTGGGGTTGAGTGCTCTGGTATTTGTAAAGCGGCGGCGAGCAGGGAGAGGTTAAGCTCCGGGAACAGAATACTGTGCTGTACGTGCTTGAGCCTGGCCTTGTCAGGTATCGATACACCCATCTCCTGCCCACCTGAGTTCAAAGAGGGCTTTCCTTGGCGGTAGCACATAGCATGGGCCATCATCGCCAAAATGCCCTTTCGTTCCTGTGGGGACTCTTGTTGACGATGGCGCTGGGCGCCATTTTGTTGCCGCTTGATGTTGATGGCCGCGTTGACTTTTCCCAGTGGGTTGAGTCGTCCTCTGCTTACTTCTCCACTATTCCCGCCCATGGCTATCTGCTGATCAAGACCGCCATCCTCTGGGTGCCTGTCGGATTTCTTTACACTTTGGCGGGCGATGCACGTGTCATAAAAATCTGGGCCCCTTTGGGCATTTTGGTGTTGCTGGCTGTGGGCATGGTCATGCTCCCTGCACCGGATTTCCGGATGGTATTGGAAGCGCTTTTTGCCATTCCCGGTCTGGCATTGGGCATGTGGCTGGCCAGTCGCACAAAGGACTCTCTGCTCTGCTTCACCCCGGAAGCCCTCCCTGCAGCACCAATAGTCGGGACTACGATACAAGCCGACGATTCCCCAGGACAACAAGCAGCTGTCGGCTTTCAAAAACCGGGTTTGGCAGGACGCGTTGCCGCAGTGTTGCTGCTAGCAGGGGGGGGGCTCAGCCTGTTTCAGTTCCCCTTGATGCAGGTGGGGTTGGCAATCGGGTTGGCCCTCTATGGAGTGGCGTTGTGGCGCTTCCCTTCTGGGTGGTTGCTAATAGTTCCCGCCGCCTTGCCCCTGCTCGATCTCGCTCCCTGGACCGGCCGCTTTTTCTGGGATGAATTTGACCTGCTGATGCTCATCACTCTGGCAGTTGCCTTGTGGCAGGGGCAGTTCAGGCTATCAGCCTGGGCGGTGCCCAAACTGGTGGGGCTGATGGGCTTGTTTGTTTTGGCCTGGTTGGTGAGCCTGCTTGTTGGGCTATTCCCTCTCCAGCCACTGGATGCCAACGCCTTTTCCGCTTACTGGAGCCATTACAACAGCCTGCGGCTGGGCAAGGGCCTGCTCTGGGGCCTGGTGTTCTATGGGCTGTATCGTTCCCAACCCGTTGAGGCAGGCGCATTTATCCGGCTCTCGATCGGTATGGCGCTGGGGGTGCTGGGGGTAAGCCTGTGGGCGCTATGGGAGCAGGTGCTGTTTGCCGGTGCAGCGACAACGGCGGATTACCGTGTCACCGCAGGGTTCTCCAGCATGCACACCGGCGGGGGGCACTTCGAGGCATATCTGGTCATTGCCCTGCCGTTTGTCTGGGGCCTGTTCTTTTCCTTACGCAATCCCTTGTACCGGGCATTGGCTGGGGCCGGCTTTCTGCTGGGCGCCTACGCGCTGTTTTCCACGGTCGCCCGGGGTGGGTTGATTGCCCTGGGCGTGGCGCTCCTGATCCTGATTCTTGGAACCTGGCTGGCGCGCCGCAAGCGGCCGGGGCATCGTGCCGGCTTTGCGACGCCATTGGTGATGGGCGTGTTGACGATTGTCGTGATGGCGGCGGGGGTTTCCAGTGTTTTCTGGAAGCAACGGCTTGAGCAGACAGGGGCTGATGCCGGGATTCGTTTTCGCCATTGGGCAGAAGTGCTGGATATGCGGGGTTCTGGCGTGATGACAACGCTGTTCGGCCAAGGCCTGGGCAGCCTGCCTGCGGCGAACCTGGCCAGCCAGTTGCCGGACAAGGCGGGAAGTTACCGGTATGCCTCCGAGGGGGGCAACACCTATCTGGCGCTTAATTCCGCGGGCACTTTATATATGGCCCAGCGGGTGGCACCGCATCCTGCTGAAACCCTCAGGCTGGAAATTTCCGTGCGCGCACCCTTAACCCAGGCCGGACTGGAGGCGTCGCTGTGCGAAAAAATCCTGTTCAATTCCCGGCAGTGCCAGTGGTTGAAGGTGGACGTCAAAACAGAGGGGCAGGAATGGCAGCGCCACACGCAGA
>MGXL01000135.1:2542-3716 GCA_001801365.1 Gammaproteobacteria bacterium RBG_16_57_12
TCTCTATAACCCGGCTCCCGGTACGGTGGTCGAAGTGGACAATGTTCGCCTGCTGGACGAACGTGGCCAAAATCTTCTGAGAAACGGGGACTTTTCCCAAGGGGGCGATTTCTGGTTTTTCAAATCGGGCGATCACCTTTTCTGGCATGCCAAAAATCTTTGGGTGCACCTGCTGTTTGAGCAGGGTTGGCTGGGCGTGGTGCTGTTCAGCATGATCATGATCCTGGCACTTGTCAGACTGATGCGCGCGGTGGGGCAGGGCGGATTGGAGGCAACGGTATTGCTGGCCGCCTTGGGCGCCTGGGCCATTGTGGGCATGGTGGACAGTCTGGTGGATGCGCCCCGGCTTGCACTGCTGGTTTATGGCCTGCTTTTCATTGGCGCGGCCTGGGGGGCTTCACCCCGGGCGCCTGCCAAATCCAGACAGCGATCCCGCCATCATCGCAGGTACGGGTCAGATAGCGTTGCTGGCCCTGCTTGAGTCCGGCAGCTTGTGATATAAGTCCAATAAATTCTCCGGGAGATACCTTGCTGTACGACGTTTTCAACGGCGACGCCGACGGCCTCTGCGCGCTGCACCAGTTGCGCCTGGCCGATCCGGCCGATTCCGAACTGGTGACCGGACCCAAGCGCGACATCAGCCTGCTGAAACGGGTCAAGGCCGGGGCGGGCGACCGCATCACCGTAAAATGGGGTCAGACACCATTTACATTTATATCCCGCTTCCTCGGCCTCCCAACCCCCTTCGATGCCGCCCGCCTCTGCCCCAACGCTTCAATCGCATCCCTGAACCGCTTGCTGCCCAACGCCCAGCCCTTATGCGTGCAGTCACGGATTTCAGCCAGATCTCCCTGATCGATCGCAGAAACGAATAGCGCCCGATAAGCCTCCTGCCTGGCCAAGTCATCCAGCCCCAACCGCATGTATTCCTCGTGCGGCGTCAGCCAGTCCGCATTCGCCCCGCCCTCGCCAAGCGCATTGCGCCGATAACTCGACCATGGATAATCCTGCGGCGCGGCCACCATGCCGGCCCGCAGCGGATTCAACTCGATGTAGCGCATCAAGGTCAGCAGATAACGCTCGCTGTCCACCACCGTTGCCCGGTAGCGCCCTTCCCACAGCGTCCCGCTGCGTTTGTAGGTGTAATTGAAGTACTGCACATAACGCCGCCCCA
>MGXL01000135.1:3726-6298 GCA_001801365.1 Gammaproteobacteria bacterium RBG_16_57_12
CCGATTGGAACGTCTTGCTGATGCTGTCTTCCAACGCAGGCGTCGCCAGCAGGTGAACGTGATTCGTCATCCACGCATAGGCATGAACCGCCAGCCCGTACTTGGCCGCCGCCTCGACCAGCGCATCACGAAAGAACTGGTAATCCGCCTCTGCGGCAAATATCGTCTGCCGGTTATTGCCGCGCTGGATGATGTGCTGCGGCTGGCCGGGAATCACGTAACGGGGAAGTCGCGCCATGAGTGTTTACCGAGGATGGAAATAAACCCATCATAGGACAAATTATCGTGTCTGACCCCATTTATTTGGCCAGCAGGTGAACGTGATTCGTCATCCACGCATAGGCATGAACCGCCAGCCCGTACTTGGCCGCCGCCTCGACTAGCGCATCGCGAAAAAATTGGTAATCCGCCTCGGCGGCAAATATCGCCTGCCGGTTGTTGCCGCGCTGGATGATGTGCTGCGGCTGGCCAGGAATCACGTAACGGGGAAGTCGCGCCATGAGTGTTTACCGAGGATGGAAATAAACCCATCATAGGACAAATTATCGTGTCTGACCCCATTTATTTTCCGAGGATGGAAATAAACCCATCATAGGACAAATTATCGTGTCTGACCCCATTTATTTCGCCTATGCCGAAATCATGGGGCATCGTAAGGAAACAGGGCGCGCCATGAGCCTGCCAGACGGGCAAATTGCCGGCATCGCCCTCGCCAACGGGTTTGCCGTAGCCACCCGAAACATCAAGGACTTTGAGGATTGCGGCATCGAACTGATCAATCCATTTGTATAAACCGGGAAGAGAATGGTGTCTGACCCCATTTACCAACCTCCAGACCAATGGGAAAAGCCTCCCGAAGGAGGCTTTTTGTCACAAAGGGAAGCGTCCCCTTTTTTCCTTTGGGGTCTGACCCCCAATTATCTACTAGTTAATTAGTTAATTTTTCACAAAACCCTTTGTAAGGCACGCACCGGAATAATTCCACACCAGTCGTTGATTACCAGCCGCACCTTCTGCACTGGGAGTCAACACGCAAGTATCCGCTGCCAAAATGCTCTTATAAGCGTTAGGCGTTGCAGTAATTATTCCTCCAGCCGTAATGGCCAAGGAGTTGAACGCCTTTGTGGCGCTAACTGCAGGGGTCGCTGGCATACCACCGGTTACGGCGCCACCGGCAGTGAGAGCAGTCATATCGGCCAAGGCCGTGCCATTTTGAAAAGCATCTTCAATAGCCAGTTTGTAAGGTGCCATGGCACCAGTTACCTCGGTGTACGCAGCCTTCTTGATGTAATCCTGATAAGCCGGGATCGCCACCGCTGCCAAAATACCAATAATCGCCACCACGATCATCAGTTCGATCAAAGTAAAACCTTGTTGTACTTTACGCATTTCAAATCTCCTTAAGTTTGGGCAAGATGAACACGAGCCTCCCGTGTCTGGCACATTAACGTGCAGGCGCCGTGCCAACTTTAGATATCGCCGGGAAAAATTGCGCCGGCGGGCCGGAACCCCCTGATTCCGCTGGCGTTTTACCTGAGCGACCGAAAATAGCGGCAGCCCCGGCCCGCCCAGCCGCCCTGCCCCTGTGCGGCAAGTGGTGACGGTTTTCGTCAGTCGACCCGCGAGCTTGCCTTTCCCCGGCAAAAAATGCTGAATTAAGAAAAATGGGGTCAGACACCATATCCTTGCTCACCCGCCCCGCGTCCGAATTGGGCAAATCAGCCCGGGATCACAAAACCTCGGCGCAAAATACGGCAGGCGTAACGATCCGGGTGCGTTCGATATGCCCACGCTGCAGCAAGCCAGCGCGGCGATCGCCGGTCACCAGGTAGTCCGCATCGCCTGCCAGGGCCATGGCCAGCAGAAACGCATCGTCGGGATCATCGGTTTCAATCTCGATAGCCAGTCGCCCCAGCATTACGGCGCGTTGCAAATTGTTAACCATGACACCCACTTTGGCTGGCTGTAGTATGGACTGGAACTTCGGGTAACGGCTGGCTCGGCGAATTTCATCAAGCTGCATTTGCGATGTCACTACCTCGAAGCGCGCCGAACGCCAGGCGCGATAGATTGCATCGGGATACCCATGCGGTGAGATCAGTGCGCTGAACAGGATGTTGGTATCCAGAACCACCCGCATCAGTGCTGCCGCGCCCACTGGATGGCTTCATCAACCACGGAGGTCAAATCCACCTCGCTCACATTGGCATTGGCGGCTTTGGCCTGTTCGGCCGTCAGCTCCAGGATGTGTGCTCGTACGGCTTCTTCGATAAAGCGCGACAAATCGCCCTTTCTGCCGCCCCCCTGGCTGGCCAGAAACATGCGAAGGGATTGATCGGTGTCGGCAGAGACGGCGACATTCCAGCGAATTGTATTCATGGTGTTCTCCGTTAATGGGTGTTTGTATGTTTATACACCGATGGCCGACGCCATGCAATTGTCTGAAAAATCTTGAGATAAAGGGCGCGCGTTCTTTTGTTTGCAGAAAGATCAAGTGGTCAGCCGGCCCGCGTTTCCGCAAACGGATTGCGTATCTCCAGCCCGGCCACCTTGTGGCCATGCTGCATATCTT
>MGXL01000135.1:6317-7267 GCA_001801365.1 Gammaproteobacteria bacterium RBG_16_57_12
TGGCCATGCTGCATATCTTCCGAGTACAGGCATTCGGCGCCCGACGCCTCGGCGCTGGCCAGAATGTGGCTGTCCCAAAAACTGCAGCCGGTCAGTTCCATCAGTTCAGTCGCCCGCAAAATATCGCCAACCCCCGCATCGCGCACCACCCATGTCCCGTAGGCGCGGACAATATCGCGGGCTTGCGCCAGGGCGATTGGGCGTCACTGAGTTGACCGTGAGTTGCAGGAAATAGGCCAATGGACTACATTTGATCATGAATTTCGAATGGGATGAAGCTAAGAGTGAAACGTGCTTTCAGGAACGCGGGTTCGATTTCGCTTACGCCGCCAGAGCCTTCTTCGACCCGGATCGCATTATTCAAGCCGATACCCGGCACAGCTACGGCGAAGAGCGCTATCAACTGATGGGCAAGATCGAACGGCGCCTGTTCGTGGTGGTCTACACCCCCAAGCATGGCGCCATGCGCATCATCTCGGCACGCAAAGCCAACCAACGAGAGGTCAAGCACTATGAAGACAGTACGCGTGACAATTGATCCCGCCGTCCCGGCATCATTGGCCCCTGGACGCATTGACCCCGCCCGCGTGGACGCCGCCAGCGAAGAAGACATTGCCAGGCAAGCAGCTGCCGATGAAGCCGGGGCCATGCAAGATGCCGCCAAGTTCGCGCGACGGGTTCGCAAGCGCCTTGGGTTGACCCAGGCCGAGTTTTCCGAACGGATCGACGTTTCGCTCGACACCATCCGCAACTGGGAGCAAGGTAAGCGCAGCCCCACGGGCGCGGCCAAGGCGTTGCTCAAGGTGCTGGACAAGGCCCCCGAGGCAGCGCTTGCCGCCCTTCATTGATACTGGACCGTCAGCAAGAAAACACGATGAGTACGTTAACGGTTCGTTTGCCGGACGATACGGCTGAGCGCCTCAAGTCACTGGCTCGCAGCCGTGGCTTGA
>MGXL01000136.1:0-4951 GCA_001801365.1 Gammaproteobacteria bacterium RBG_16_57_12
CTGGCCGTGCATCCCGACTATCGGGAAAAAGGCCGCGGCGAACAGTTGCTGAACGCCATGGAGCGCATTGCCGTCAACAACGGCATCCAGAAACTGTTTGTACTCACCACGCGCACCGCGCACTGGTTCCTGGAGCGCGGCTTCATGGAAGCCTCGCCCGCCGATCTGCCCGAGGAAAAACAGGAGATGTATAACTACCAGCGCAAATCACAGGTCTTTATCAAGACGCTGTAGATTCAGCCTTCCGGGCCACTGTAACACTTCCTCGCGTCATATTTCACTCCGCAGTACTTAAGACCTCGTTAAGATTGGGCCCTTATAGTAATCAACAAAAGGGGAAGCCCTGATCGCATTCCACCACGGCGAGGCACCATGACAACGAACACCGATACACGCATCCTGGTCTGGGATTTTCCGACCCGCATCTTTCACTGGCTACTGGTGGCCTCCTTCGCGGCGGCCTGGCTGACGCACGAAGATAACCGCTTCCTGGATATCCATGTGTTTGCCGGTTACCTGTTCCTCAGCCTGCTGCTGTTCCGTCTGGCGTGGGGCGTGGTCGGCAGCCGTTATGCGCGGTTTCAGACCTTCGCCCATCGCTGGCCGACGGTCTGGGCGTATACCAAAGGTCTGTTGACCGGCGAGGCCAGCCGCTACCTGGGGCACAATCCCGCCGGTGGCTGGGCCATATTCGTGATGCTGGCGCTGGGGCTGCTGATCAGCCTCACCGGGCTGACCGTGCTGGGTGGAGAGGAGGGCCATGGACCATTGGCCGGTCTGGTCTCTTTTGACCTCGGCGAGGGCACGCATGAACTCCATGAGGTGCTGTCCAGCCTCATGTTGGGTGTCATCGCCATTCATATACTGGCGGTGTTTGTTGAGAGCTTTCTGCACCGCGAGAATCTGGTCCGCCCGATGATCACCGGCTACATGAAAGGCCGGGGTGATGGCGAACCCGTCGCCAAACACGGCCTGCTGGGCATTGGAATCGTCGCCCTCTCCATTGTGGCTGCAAGCACTTATTTCTGGGGTTATATGATCGAAACACAGGATGACCCTTATCGCATCTTCAAGGGACCCACCCTGCCCGACAACGCCCTGTGGCGCCAGGAGTGCGGCGACTGCCATCTGGCCTTTCACCCCAGCCTGTTGCCGGCCCGCTCCTGGGTGAAATTGCTGGAGACCCAGTCCGATCATTTCGGCGAGGATCTGGGCCTGGATCAGACGGCACTCGACGAGCTGCGGCAGTTTCACACCACCAACGCCGCGGAAAGCCGGCTGACCGAGCCGGCGAACAAGATTATCCGTTCCGTGCCGGCCGGCGAGGCGCCGCTGGCCATCACCCAGACCCAGTACTGGAAGAACAAACACCGCGATATCGACGAGACCTATTGGAAAAACCCCAGGATCAAGAGCCGCAGCAACTGCGCCGCCTGTCATCTGGATGCCAAGGCCGGCACCTTTGAAGATGCGGCAATGCGGCTTCCTGACATTAAATAATATTTACAGAGGAGATCAACATGAAGAGAAAATCACTGTTACTGGTCATCGCCCTGCTGGCAACCTCCGGCGCAAATGCCGGCGTAGTGGATGATCTGCTCAGGCAATACCAGGCACAGGCCAGCCAGCCCTTCGACGCAGAGCGCGCCAAGGCCCTGTGGACCGCTAAACACCGCGACCCGGAAACCGGCAAGGATATCAGTTGCAGTACCTGTCATACCGCAGATCTGCGCAAGGCGGGCGAACACAACACCACCGGCAAACCGATCGAACCCATGGCGCCCTCGATCAATCCGCAGCGCCTGACTGATGCGGCCAAGATCGAGAAGTGGTTCAAGCGCAATTGCAAAGGCACCTTTAACCGGGAATGCACGCCGCAGGAAAAGGGCGATTTCCTGACCTATTTCCGTAACCAGTAATCATGCAACCGAGGAGAACGACCATGTCCAAGCACATCATCCCGATCACCCTGTTCGCCATGGCCGTGGCGGGCCAGGCCTATGCCGATAAAGATGAATATCGCGAGAGCCACGGGGCATCGATGCCGGTAAAAAATGAACTCTATCAGAAGGAATGCGGGGACTGTCATATCGCCTACCCGGCGGAATTATTGCCGGCGCGTTCCTGGGAGCATCTGATGAACAAACTCGATAAGCACTTCGGCGAGAATGCCGAACTGAGCGAGGATAACCGTCAGGCGCTCAGCCGCTATCTGACCGAAAACGCCGGCGACCGCTCACGTGGTTCACCGGGGAAACTCCTGAAATCGCTGGATAGATCACAGACCCCCGAGCGCATCACCGAGCTGCCCTATTTCAAGAAGGAACATCGCGAAATTCCGGCGCGCTTCTATGAACAGAATCCCAAAATGAAAAGCCTGAGCAACTGCGAAGTGTGTCATACCCGCGCCGCCCAGGGCTCTTTTGCGGAAGGGGAGATCAATATCCCCGGCATCGGCCGCTGGGAAGACTGACCACAGCACGGGACAGGGATGCCCCCGCCATGATCACTCTGACAACCTGTCAGGTCTTGGGCAGCGTAACGCCGCGCTGCCCCTGATACTTGCCGCCACGATCCTTGTAGGACACCTCGCAAATCTCGTCGGAGGCAAAAAATAGCATCTGCGCCACCCCTTCGTTGGCGTAGATCTTGGCCGGCAGGGGCGTGGTATTTGAAAACTCCAGTGTGACGTGCCCTTCCCACTCCGGTTCCAGGGGTGTGACGTTGACGATGATGCCGCAGCGCGCATAGGTCGACTTGCCCAGGCACACGGTGAGCACGCTGCGCGGGATGCGAAAGAATTCCACGGTGCGCGCCAGGGCGAAGGAGTTGGGCGGGATGATGCACACGTCGGATTTGACATCCACGAAGCTCTTTTCA
The DNA here is from genome assembly GCA_001801365.1 of Gammaproteobacteria bacterium RBG_16_57_12. Classification (GTDB taxonomy): domain Bacteria; phylum Pseudomonadota; class Gammaproteobacteria; order RBG-16-57-12; family RBG-16-57-12; genus RBG-16-57-12. The sequence continues at coordinate 2,881 of MGXL01000136.1, forward strand.
TCGAAGGCCTTGGGATCGACGATGGTGCTGTTGATATTGGTGAAGATCTTGAACTCATCGGCGCAGCGCACATCGTAGCCATAGCTGGAGGTGCCATAGGACACGATGCGCCCGTTCTCATTTTCGCGCACCTGACCGGGCTCGAAGGGCTCGATCATGCCGTGCTGTTCCGCCATCCGGCGTATCCATTTATCCGCTTTTATAGTCATTACATCTCTACCTGTACATGTTTTTGTTGTATCACATTGCCTTCAATCATTCTGCACCACGATCTTGGGGAATACCGAAGCATAATTCTTGCCCCGCAGTGACAGACGAGCCGCCACATGACGGGCAATGTCGCGGTAGATCTGGGCAATGCGCCCTTCCGGGTCCTGCACCACGGTCGGATAGCCGCCGTCCGCCTGCTGGCGGATCTGGATATCCAGGGGTAAAGCGCCGAGAAAATCCACCTGATACTGCCGGGCCATTTTCTCGCCACCGCCCCGGCCGAAGATATGTTCCTCATGGCCGCACTGGCTGCAGATATGTATGCTCATGTTTTCGACAATGCCCAGAACCGGCACCGCCACCTTTTCAAACATCCTGAGGGCCTTGCGGGCATCGAGCAGGGCGATATCCTGGGGTGTGGTGACGATCACCGCACCGCTGACCGGTACCTTCTGGGCCAGGGTCAGCTGCACATCGCCGGTGCCCGGCGGCAGGTCGACCACCAGGTAGTCCAGATCGTGCCAGTTGGTATCGTTCAGCAACTGTTGCAGGGCCTGGGTCACCATGGGGCCACGCCACACCATGGGGGTCTCTTCGTCGATCAGATAACCGATGGACATGGATTGCAGGCCCAGGGCCATCACCGGCTCCATGGTCTTGTCATCCTTGGTCTGTGGCGGCTCATGGGTGCCCAGCATGGTGGGCTGGCTCGGTCCGTAGATATCCGCGTCCAGGATGCCCACCTTGGCGCCTTCGGCGGCCAGGGCCAAAGCCAGATTCACGGCGGTGGTCGATTTGCCGACCCCGCCCTTGCCGGAGGCGACGGCAATGATGTTTTTCACGCCCTTGATGGGCGCCACCCCCTGCTGAGCGGCATGACTGATCACCTGGCAAGAGACATTCACCTCGACTGCCGTCACCCCGGGTATCGCTGCCAGCAGGGGTTGCAGGCTGGCCTTCAAGTCGGACTGGTAGCCCCTGGCCGGGAAACCCAGCTCGATATCCACGCGCACCCGCGTGCCGTCGATGGCGATGTTTTTAATGGCCTTGGCCGCCACCAGATCCCTGCCCAGATAAGGATCGCGATAATCTTTCAGGGCGGTTTCCACCTGTTGTCGTGTTATTGCTGTCATGTGCTCGCTCCCGCATCACTGGATGCCTTAATCATGGTGTTTATCTATTTCTCGAATGCATACCATTTCATGGTGTTTATCTATTTCTCGAAGGCATACCATTTTATAGCCACTGAATCCGAATCAAAAATCAGGTAAAATGCAAACCGGCATTTTACCTGAAATCATCCCGCTTGAGGTATTGATCAATCACCCGGGGCGAATACCGGGGTGAAAGGCCACAAACCGGACATGGCGGCAGGCGCCTTGAAGAATATCCCAGCGGAAACCCGATGCATACCGACTCAACGCCAGATACGCGCCGCAAGATCCTGGTCACCAGCGCCCTGCCCTATGCCAACGGCTCCATCCACCTCGGGCACATGGTGGAATACATCCAGACCGATATCTGGGTGCGCTTTCAGAAGATGCGCGGTCACCAGTGCATTTATGTGTGCGCCGACGACACCCACGGCACGCCCATCATGCTGCGCGCCGAGAAGGAAGGCATCACCCCGGAGGATCTCATCGCGCGTGTGGGCAAGGAGCACCAGGCGGACTTTGCAGGCTTTCTGATCGGCTTCGACAATTACTACTCCACCCACTCGCCGGAGACGAAGCACTACGCCGACGGCATCTACGGCAAACTCAAGGCCGCGGGGCTGATCGAGGTGCGCGCCATCGAGCAATATTATGACCCGGTCAAGGAGATGTTCCTGCCCGACCGCTTCATCAAGGGCGAGTGCCCC
>MGXL01000136.1:4976-10533 GCA_001801365.1 Gammaproteobacteria bacterium RBG_16_57_12
GCGATTCCTGCGAGGCCTGCGGCACCACCTATCAACCCACCGACCTCATCAACCCGTATTCCGCCGTATCGGGCGCGACGCCGGTGCGCCGGCAGTCGGACCACCACTTCTTCAAGCTCGGTGCGTGCGCGGATTTTCTGCGCGACTGGATCAAGCCACCCCGGGTGCAGAGCGAATCCGCCAACAAGCTGGCCGAGTGGCTGGAGACAGGGCTCAGCGACTGGGACATCTCCCGCGACGCCCCCTACTTCGGCTTCGAAATCCCGGGCGCCCCCGGCAAGTACTACTATGTATGGCTCGACGCCCCCATCGGCTACATGGGCAGCTTCAAAAACCTGTGCGACCGCACAGGCATTGATTTTGAGGCTTACTGGGACAAGCAGCAGGCCGCGCAGGCCGGCACCGAGCTCTACCACTTCATCGGCAAGGACATCCTCTACTTCCATGCCCTGTTCTGGCCGGCGGAACTGGAGAGCGCCGGCTACCGCACGCCGACCGGCGTGTTCGCCCATGGGTTCCTCACCGTCAACGGCACCAAGATGTCGAAGTCGCGCGGCACCTTCATCACCGCATCGAGTTACCTGAAGCATCTGAACCCCGAGTGGCTGCGTTACTACTTCGCGGCCAAGCTGGGCTCCGGAGTGGATGACATCGATCTCAACCTGGATGATTTCGTGGCGAAGGTAAACTCTGATCTGGTCGGAAAATATATCAATATCGCCAGCCGCGCCGCGGGTTTCATCAGCAAACACTTCGACGGCAGGCTCGCCTCGATTGCTGAGTTTGCCCCCGAGGCCGGCTATATGGATGGCGTACGGGGATCATTTTTTCTTCAGGCTGAGGCCTACGAAAACCGGGAATTCGGCCAAGTCGTCCGAGATGCAATGCGCATCGCCGACGAGACTAACCAATATTTCGACCAGCACAAGCCGTGGGAACTCGCGAAGAATCCATCAAAGATAAAAGAACTGCATCATGTCTGCTCGCGCACCCTGCATGCATTTTATCTCGTGTCGATTTTCCTGTGCCCTATCCTCCCTGGCACCACTTCGCGTATCGCGCGCGAACTGTTTGGTATGGAGCGGGATTTTCTGTGGAGTGACATGGAACACTTCCCGAGCCGGATCAATCCTTACCAGCACTTCATGACCCGCGTCGATCCCAAGCAGATCGAGGCGCTCATCGCCGACAACACCACCAGCCTTGCGCCCGCGCCCGATAGCCATTCCCAGGCGCGCCATGGCGAGCATCAACAACACGAAACGAGAGTAGTCATGGAACCCATCGCCGAAACCATCTCCTACGACGATTTCGCCAAAATCGATCTGCGCATCGCCCGCATCGTCAAGGCCGAGCATGTCGAGGGCGCGGAAAAACTGCTGCAACTCACCCTGGATCTGGGCGGCGAGACCCGCAACATCTTCGCCGGCATCAAATCCGCCTACGCGCCAGAGGATCTGGTCGGCAAGCTCACCGTCATGGTCGCCAATCTCGCCCCGCGCAAGATGCGCTTTGGCCTCTCCGAAGGCATGGTGCTGGCGGCCGGGCCGGGCGGTTCGGAGCTGTGGATACTGGAGCCTGACGTAGGCGCTCAGCCGGGGATGCGGGTAAAGTAAATCTGTCGGCAGCCCCAGGTCATTGGCCATTAATGGGGCTATATAAAAGATTTGTTTCCGCCGGCTGCCTCCCCGCCGGATAATATCATTCATTAATAGTGGCCATTTAGCGGGGATATCCCATGACCGAGTATCTGCTGATTCTGGTCAGTACTGTGCTGGTAAACAACTTTGTCCTGGTCAAGTTCCTGGGGCTGTGCCCGTTCATGGGCGTGTCGCGCAAACTGGAAACCGCCACCGGCATGGCCCTGGCGACCACCTTTGTGCTGACCCTATCCTCGGTCTGCAGTTATCTGGTCAACGAATACCTGCTCGTACCCTTTGGCCTGGAATACCTGCGCACCATCACCTTTATAATGACGATTGCCGCTGTGGTGCAGTTCACCGAGATGGTGGTTCACAAGACCAGCCCTATCCTCTATCAGGTGCTGGGTATCTTCCTGCCCCTGATCACCACCAATTGCGCGGTGCTGGGCGTAGCGCTGCTGAATGTGCAGCAACAGCATGGTTTCCTGCAATCGGCGATGTATGGCTTCGGCGCCTCGATCGGCTTTTCTCTGGTCCTGATACTATTTGCCTCCCTGCGTGAACGGATCGTGGTGGCGGATGTGCCGGTGGCCTTCCGCGGCCCGGCCATTGCCTTGATCACGGCCGGGCTGATGTCGCTGGCCTTCATGGGTTTCTCCGGCCTGGTGAAAGGATGAGGATATCATGCTGACCGCCATTCTCATCATCGCCGCGCTGGCGGTGTTCTTCGGCCTGATCCTCGGATTCGGCGCCATCCGCCTCAAGGTGGAGGGTGATCCGGTGGTGGATCAGATCGACGCCCTGCTGCCGCAGACCCAGTGCGGCCAGTGCGGCTTTCCGGGCTGCCGGCCCTATGCCGAGGCCATCGCCGGGGGTGAGGCGGACATCAACCGCTGCCCGCCGGGCGGCCAGGCCACCATTCAGGCCTTGGCCGACCTGCTCGGGCGTGATCCCAAGCCGCTGGACCCCGAGCGCGGCACAGAAAAGCCCCGGGAAGTGGCCTACATTCACGAGCACCTGTGCATCGGCTGCACCCTGTGCATCCAGGCCTGCCCGGTGGACGCCATCCTGGGCGCCGCCAAGCAGATGCACACCATCATCGAGAAGGAGTGTACCGGCTGTGAGCTGTGCGTGGCGCCCTGCCCGGTCAACTGCATCGAAATGATCGAGGTCAAACCGACGGTCAAGACCTGGAAGTGGCCATTCCCGCCTCAGCCCGAACAGGTGACAGAATGAGTCCCGCCACGGCCTTCAGGAAATTGTTCCGCTTTCACGGCGGGCTGCATCTGCCCGAATACAAGGATCTGTCCACGGCGGTATCTGTCGAAGCGGCGCCGGTACCGAAGCGCCTGATCGTACCGACCCAGCAGCATATCGGGGTGGCGGCCAAACCGATGGTCGCTGTGGGCGATTATGTCTTCAAGGGACAAAAAATCGCCAGGGCGCCCAACCTCATCTCGGCGCCGGTGCATGCGCCCAGCTCGGGTACGGTGGTGGAGATCGGCGAACATCCGGTGCCCCATCCTTCCGGGCTCAATGCCCAGTGCATCATCATCGAGACGGACGGCAAGGATGTGTGGATCGAGCAGCGCCGGCAGACCCGGGATTGCCGGGATATCCCCCCGGACGAATTGCGCGAGCTGATCCGCATCTCGGGCATCGTCGGGCTCGGCGGCGCGGGCTTCCCCAGTTATATCAAGTTGAGCCCGGCCAGCTCGCGCGTAGTCGAGACCCTGATCCTCAACGGCGCGGAATGCGAACCCTACATCACCTGCGATGATATGCTGATGCGCACCCGGCCCGAAGAAATCGTGCAGGGCATCCATATCATGCTGCACGCCCTGCATGCCCGGGAATGCGTCATCGCCATCGAGGACAACAAGCCGGAGGCGATCGACGCCATGCGGGCAGCGGTGAAGGAATATGGCAATGAGCACATCAGTGTGCTGGCCATACCGACGCTGTATCCCGGCGGCGGCGAAAAACAACTGATCAAGGTGGTCACCGGCAAGGAGGTCCCCTACAACAAGCTGCCGCTGGATGTGCGCGTGGTCTGTCACAACGTGGCCACCGCGGCAGCTGTCTACCGCGCCATAAGCCGGGGCGAGCCGCTGATCTCACGCTATATCACCATCACCGGCGATGTGGGCCAGCCGCGCAATCTGGAAGTTCGGATCGGCACGCCGATCCGCGAACTGCTGGAATACTGCGCCGTCCCCGTCCACGATCTCAGCGCCATCATCATGGGTGGGCCGATGATGGGTTTTTCACTGAGCAATCTCGATGTGCCGGCCATCAAGACCACCAACTGCCTGCTGGCTCTCAGGACCGCGCCCAGACCACAACCGCAGACCTATCCCTGCATACGCTGCAGCGCCTGCGCCGATGTCTGTCCGATCAATCTCTTGCCGCAGCAACTCTATTGGTACGCCCACAGCAGGAATTTCGACAAGATTCAGGACTTCAGCCTGTTCGACTGCATCGAGTGCGGCTGCTGCGATTATGTCTGCCCCAGCCAGATTCCCCTGGTACAATATTTCCGCTTCGCCAAGACGGAAATCTGGGCGCAGGATGAGGAAAAGAAAAAGGCCGAGATCGCCCGGCAGCGCCATGAATTCCGCCTGCAGCGCCAGGAACGCGAGAAGGCCGAGCGCGCCGAACGCCATAAACAAAAGGCCGCGGCCCTGCAGGACGAACAACCGACCGCGGAAGATACGGCCAGGAAGGCGGCCATCCAGGCGGCGCTGGAGCGGGCCAAGGCCAAACAGGCCACGGCCGAATCAACGCCTGACGCGGATAATCCCTGAACATGCATAACGATAACCTTTCTCACGAGCCATAAACGCATGCCGCCCATCGCCCCAAGCTCGCCTCACTTCCACTCTGGAAAATCAGTCGGCGCCACGATGCGCACCGTGCTGTATGCCCTGGCGCCGGGCATTGCCATCTATATCGCGCTGTTCGGCTGGGGCGTGCTGTTCAATATCGCGATCGCGGGCGGCGTCGCGCTGCTCTGCGAGATTGCCGTCCTGAAGATGCGGGACAAGAACGTGGCGCACGCACTGGCCGATTACAGCGCATTACTGACGGCCGTGCTGCTGGCTTTATCCCTGCCACCGCTGGCACCCTGGTGGCTGCCGGCGCTGGGGGCGATGTTCGCCATCATCATCGCCAAACATCTTTATGGCGGCCTGGGCTACAATCCCTTCAATCCCGCCATGATCGGCTATGTGGTGCTGCTGATCTCCTTTCCGAAGCAGATGATCGCCTGGCCGGCGCCCGAGGCCCTCTGGCAGCAGTCACTGAGCTTCGGCGAAATCTGGCAGGTCGTGTTTGCCTCCCACTTGCCGGCCGCCGATGCCATCACCATGGCGACGCCGCTGGATACCCTCAAGACCCAGCTGCGGCTGGATAAAACCGTTGCGGGCATCACCGGCGCGAATCCCCTGTTCGGCGCGCTGGGCGGCACCGGCTGGGAATGGGTGAATCTGGCCTTTCTGCTGGGCGGCGGCTGGATGCTGTACCGGCGCATCATCAACTGGCACATCCCGGTGGCCATGCTGGCCGGCCTGGCGCTCATGGCCGGCATTTTTCATCTGATCGATCCCGAACGCTTTGCCGGGCCGCTGTTTCATCTTTTCAGCGGCGCCGCCATGCTGGGGGCGTTTTTCATCGCCACCGATCCGATCACCGCCAGCACCACCGATAAAGGCCGCCTGGTCTATGGCTGCGGTATCGGCATCCTGGTCTATATCATCCGTACCTGGGGAGGTTATCCGGACGGCGTTGCCTTTGCGGTGTTGCTGATGAATCTGGCTGCCCCGACCATCGACTATTACACTCAGCCCCGCGTGTTCGGGCACGGCAGGGATCAATAATGTTGTTCAGGCACATGGTGACCACGGCAGCCATCC
>MGXL01000136.1:10594-11730 GCA_001801365.1 Gammaproteobacteria bacterium RBG_16_57_12
GGGTATTGCGGTGGCGGAGCGCGAGGCCTTGATGCGCTCCCTGGATGCGGTGGTCAGCCATGACCGTTACGACAACGATCTTTTCGCCGACAGCATCGAAATCAGCTCCGCAGAATATCTGGGCACCACGCAACCGGTCACCCTGTATCGCGCCAGAAAAGCCGGCGCACCGGTCGCGACCATGTTCAGCGCCATCGCGCCCGATGGCTACAGCGGCGCCATCCGCTTCATCATCGGCATCAACGCCGATGGCACCTTGTCCGGAGTGCGCATCATCAGCCACCGCGAGACACCCGGCCTGGGGGATTATATCGAGATCGAACGCTCCAACTGGATCAGGGTCTTCGACGGCCGCTCGCTCACCAACCCCGAGGCAAGCCGCTGGAAGGTGAAAAAGGACGGCGGCGTCTTCGACCAGAATACCGGGGCGACCATCACCCCGCGCGCCCTGGTCAAGGCCGTGCACAAGTGCCTGCTCTATTTCGCCGGGCACCGCGAGGAGATATTCAATCAACCGGCCAACTCAAAACTTGGCCTGGAGGAAAATGATCATGAGTGATTCAGGTTACCGCGCCATTATCCGGGACGGCCTGTGGAACAATAATTACGCCCTGGTCGCCCTGCTGGGACTTTGCCCGCTGCTGGCGGTCAGCAACACGGCCATCAACGGGCTGGGGCTGGGGCTGGCGACCATGATGGTCCTGATCTGCTCCAACGGCGCCATCTCCCTGATCCGCCATCTGATCCGTCCCGAGATCCGGGTACCGGTGTTCGTGATGGTGATCGCGGCCTTCACCACGGCCATCGATCTGACCATGCATGCCTATTTCCATGAACTACACAAGATCCTGGGGATCTTCATCCCCCTGATCGTCACCAACTGCATGATGCTGGGCCGCGCCGAGGCCTTTGCCGCCAAAAACAATGTGCGCCGTTCCCTGCTGGATGGCCTGTTCACCGGACTGGGATTCGCCACGGCGCTGACCGTACTCGGAATGTTGCGCGAGCTGGTCGGCCAGGGCACCCTGTTCAGCCAGGCGCACCTGATGTTCGGTGAAGGGGCGCGTACACTGACGCTCACCGTGTTCCATGACTATCCCGGGTTCCTAGTGGCCATTTTGCCGCCAGGCGCCTTT
>MGXL01000136.1:11747-13303 GCA_001801365.1 Gammaproteobacteria bacterium RBG_16_57_12
CATTGCCCTGAAGAATATTATCGATAGCCGGCTCAAGCAGCGCTCCGAGCTGGCCAGAAAGCCTGCCGGGCAGGAAGTGCCTGGCGCTACAGGGGCGTAATCCTGGTTAGCGATTCCAGCAACGCGGAGACGTAGTCGGCGTACCCGTCACCGGCCCCTGCTGGTTAATGGCGATAACGGCACATTTATCCTTGACCTGGGCACCACCCGCCTTGGGCGCGGCCCGCGCCTGAAATGAGTTGGCATTGGCGCCAACATCGATGGAAATGACATAGTGCTGATCCACCGAGGTGGATGTCGTCCAGCCCAGATCGGTCAGTGTAGAGGTATAGGATGGCTGCCCCGCGCGAAATTTCTCTTCATCCGCCTGCAGCTTGAGCAGGGCATTCATGGCATCGGCACGGCGACTCTTATATATATATTCCACATAAGAGGGATAAGCGATGGCGCCCAGGATGCCGATCACAGCCACGACGATCATCAGCTCCATCAAGGTAAACCCCAAAACCCTGTAACGACATATCACCATATCCACTCCTGCCCATATGCATTGTATTCTATGCCGCAAGGCACTAGCATAGGAATAGCTTTAAATTAAAACGCAAATACCTGATAAACATAGATGAAATACCCCACTGCAGGATGCTAACGTGAAGATACAACGAGGCGCGGGCTTCACCCTGATCGAACTGATCATCACCATCGCCATTTTCAGCATCGTGCTGGCGCTGGGCACGGGCTCCTACACCACGCTGATCGCCAACAAACGCCTGAAAAACGCCGCCGAAACCCTGTACACCGATCTGCAACTGGCGCGCATGGAGGCTATCAAGCGTAGCACGACAATTTATGTCCAGTTCAATAAGAAGAACCAATGGTGTTATGGCCTGGATGATGAGGATGGCGCCTGCGACTGCACCAAACCCGTGGGCGCCGGCAACTGTGAAATCGGGGAGGATGACGGCGTTGCCGGTAATGAATATTCACACGCGGTGAACGGCGGCGATTTTGCGGATATCGCCATCGATGAAAACTTTGGCTCTCATACCACCTCGTTTTCCCCTGTCCGTGGCACGGCTGACAACGGCCATGTCACCTTTGAAGCCGCCAACGCCAACCCCATCCGGGTGATCCTCAGCGACATCGGCCGGGTAAGGCTACTGTGCTCGGACAGCCAAGGTAAATATTCCTCATGCTGAAAGACAGAGCCAACAATTCAAACCACGCCGGTTTCAGCCTGGTGGAGCTGATGATCTCCCTCGCCGTCGGGCTGATTGTGCTCGGCGGCGTCACCAATATCTTCAGCAATACCGTGAGCGTCAACAGCGTCAATCTCACCACCGCGCATCTCAATCAGGACCTGCGCGCCGTGATGGACCTGATGGTGCGGGATATCCGCAAGGCGGGCTATTGGGGCGGGGCGGAATGCGGCATGGATATCAGCTATTTTCCCAGCGGCCATAACTGTGATTTGGATTTAGATAAAGACGGAACCAAGGATATCCCACCCGTCACCAATCCCTTCAGGCTCGCGGACACACTAGCATTTGACGACA
>MGXL01000136.1:13313-21803 GCA_001801365.1 Gammaproteobacteria bacterium RBG_16_57_12
CGGCACACCCGATGGAGATATGGATTGTATACTTTACAGCTATGACGGTGACAATAATGGTCAACTGGCCGCCAATGAACAATATGGTTTTCGCCTGAATGATGGCGCTGTTGAATCACGTCAGGCGGGCAACACCTGCGATCAAACCAACTGGGAGGATTTAACCGACCCGGGCGTCATTACGATTACTAATCTGACATTTAATCAATCTGTAACCAATTTACCCAGCGGCGGCACACTGCATCTGATCGCCATCAATCTGACAGGACAACTGAACAATCATCCCGAGATCGCCCGCGCCATCTCGGAAACGGTCAAGATTCGCAACTGATCATCGTTGGCAAAAACAAAATGACACCACAGATGAAATCATTGCATAGACTCGCTCCGCCCGGCACGCAGCGCGGCGCCGCTACCCTGGTGACGGCGGTGGTCCTGCTGTTTGCCCTCTCCCTGATCACGGTCTATGCCGCCCAGATCGGCGTGATCGAACAGCGCATCTCGGCCAATGATTATCGCAGCAAACAGGCGATCGAACAGGCCCAGGCCGGTCTGGAACAAGGCATCACTGCATTCGATAACACATGGTTTAACGGCGTGGGAAGCGATAGTGGCTCCACCAACGTTGTCAACCTGGGCGCATTCAGCGTTACAGTCCAACGGGTGGTTAAAGATGACGATACCCTGGCGCGTATCTCCACCACCGGCAGCTCCGATGACGGGACCGCCAGTAGTACGGTGTCCCAGCTGGTTAAACGAATACCGCTGTTAACCGGCACCCCTCCCGCGCCATTGATTGCGGCAAAGGAGATCAGCATCGGCAGCAAGGGAAAGGTGGAAAACAAAGCCACTGGAATTGCCGTCTGGTCCGGCGCCAAGATCGATTGCACGGGGACTGCCAATATCGTGGTAGAAAAGACTGGCGATAGTGTACCTTGCAAGGGCTTGGGGCTGTGCGGAGGCGATGATACCCTTGCCAGCCTGGTCAATGGCGCAGATGACAGCAAGTTTTATCACAACTTCTTTTCATACGGTCCAGATGATATGCCCGGCGCAATCGCCACCACACCCGAAATGCTGAAAGACATGCTCAATCAGGGTAAGCAAATCATTTTCTATCAGGGTGAATCCGGTTATGAAAATCTTGTCCTGGATAATTCCATAGCCAACAGTATCGGCGCAGCCAATCAGCCGGTCATCCTGGTCGTACAAAATGGCGGCGTAACGCTTCAGGGCGATATTGAGTACTACGGCCTGATCTATGCGCAGAAGGGCATACTGGTGAAGGGCACGGGCAATCAGGATAACTCCCCCAAGGTGCATGGCGCATTGATCACCCCGGAAAACCTGCACACACAGGGTGAGGCTGAAATAATTTATACCAAGTCATTCACCTCTTATATCCCATCGCACGGACCCGTGGAGCTCGGCATCAACGCCCGCCTGCCAGGCAGCTGGAGGGATTTTTAATGATGCAAAGACCTCTGTATGGATTTCCTGCACAGAGTGGCTTTTCGCTCATCGAGGTGATGATCACCGTGATCGTCCTGGCAGTCGGGCTGATCGGTCTTGGCAAATTCCAGGCCACACTGATACGGGACACCAGCATCGCCCGCGAACGCAGCGAGGCCACTGCGTTGGCGCAAAGCAGTCTTGAGCAATTTCGCAACTTCTCCAATATGGCTGAGTTCAATGACATCAGCAGCAGCAGCGCCACGACCATTAGCGGATCGGGCTCGGCCGATTTTTCCCGGACCATCACCGTTGCCAGCACCAGCACCGGGGCCAAGGCGGTCGGCGTCAATTTCGCCTGGCAGGATGCCGAAAATCATACCCAACAGGTTAATCTTAATACCGGGATCAGTGCCCTGTTACCCGACCATAGTTATAAGTTCATCTCACCTCACACCAGTCCGCTGATCCCTGACTCCACACTGGACAATGGTGGCGGGAGTTTATGTACTGGAAAGGATTTAGACGGCTGATCCCGGGCAGCACGCATCCACCCCCATCATAGACCTGCTCCAGATCATTTCTGCCGCGAAATATCGATCACTCCTCAGAAACTGCCTCATTCAACTCTGTCTGATGCCGATACAGGCTTGCACTCCAGCCCTGCCAGCGAATTAGACAGATTCAAATGAGCGTACCTCTTGTCGGGAAAATCTCGCCGCTGGTCGTCTGGCACTGGCGCAATGAAATGATAAAGGCCATAACTTGTTTATGAACAAAATAACCGGATTCACGTTAATTGAGCTCATGGTAACCCTGGCGGTGGGAGCCATTTTACTATCAGTAGCAGTACCGAGTTTCTCGACCATGATTATGAACAACAGACTGATCACCCAGACCAACGACTTTGTGACGGCGCTGAATATCGCGCGCAGCGAGGCCATCAAACGTTCAGGCCGGGTGACCATGTGCAAGAGCAATGACAATACAGCCTGTGATATTAGTGCAACCGGATGGGAACAGGGGTGGATCATCTTTGTCGACAGTGATAATGACGCCGCGGCCGATGCCGGCGAGGAACTGGTCCGTGCGCATGGGCCGCTTGGCGGCGCATCCGGTAATACCATCCAGGGAACTGCAGCCCTCGTGGACTACATCTCTTATGTGGGCACCGGCTTTTCACGAAATATCTTGAATGCGACGCAGAGTGGCTCATTTGCCCTGTGTGACAATCGCGGATTGATACAGCAGGCCAGGGCAGTCGTTATTTCGGGTACGGGGAGAATCAGCTCTCTGTCGGCAACAGACGGCGGCTCGGGCGTTACTGCTGCAATATGCCCATAATCAAAGTTGAAGGCTAATGGCCATGAACAAAATTAATCACAATAAAGGCTTTACCATGATGGAGGTGCTGGTCACCATCGTGATCCTCTCGATCGGCCTGCTGGGTCTGGCCGGCCTGCAGGCCAGCTCTATCAGAAACAACCAGAGCGCCGATCACCACAGCCAGGCCGCTATGATGATATATGATTTGAGCGACCGCATACGCGCCAATAGGAATGGCATGGCCGCCGGTAATTATAACGCCTTCAATCCCATGCAAGTTGCAGCGTGCAATACCACTGCCGCTTGCACCGCATTCGAGATGGCCACCAACGATATGTTCGAGTGGAACAACAATATCAGCAATACGCTACCGAATGGCTCTGGCACCATCACCGGGGCTGGCGCCGGAAATCTATTCACGATTACCGTGAGGTGGAATGACGACCGTACCGGAGCCACAGGTACCGGATGCAGCGGCAATTCCGCCGTCGACTTGGCATGCCTGTCAATGAGCTTTTTATTATGAACACTCAGATCACCAATCCGTGTGCTCATAAACAAGCCGGTATGACGCTGGTCGAAGCCATGATCGCCATCACCATCAGCCTGGTGCTGATGGCTGGGGTCATCCAGATTTTTATCGGCAACAGGGCTACCTATAACACCCTGGACTCCATGTCGCGCCTGCAGGAGAATCATCGTGCCGCCATGGATATCCTGGTGCGGGATATCCGCAAGGCCGGCTATCCGGGCAAGACCTTTACCGGTCTCGGCTATGCCATCACCGGCTGTGATCGTACTGCTGGCTGCCCGGATGGTGATGCCGGAGATACAATCACTGTGAGCTATGACTCCCCCACGGATTGCATAGGCAGTGCAACGCCTGCAGGCTTTGCGATCAATCAATATTATATTTTAAATAACAATCTGCTATGCCTGGGCAACAGTATCGGCAGTGCTGCCACCATTTTGGTTGGAGGCGTGGAAGACATGCAATTCACATATGGCGAGGATTCCAATGAGGATGGGACCGTAGATTATTACCTTGAGGCCGGCAATGTCGCGCTTAACATGGATCTGGTGGACAGTGTACGTATCGCCAATCTGGTGGTACGCACCGCCGAGAACAATGTCGGCATCAGCGGAGATGGACGCATTAGAAGAACGTTGTCCTCTGTTGTATTGCTACGCAACCGACAAACCCAATAAGGCATATTCATATGAACGCTCAATTGAACAGAAAGTCGATAAATCTCGGACAGGCCGGCGCCACCCTGATTGTCAGCATGGTAATCCTGCTGGCCATGACCATGCTCGGTGTGGTAGCCATGCAGTCAACCAACATGCAAACCAAAATGGCCGGAAATAGCACACATACCACCAATGCCTTCCAAGCGGCGGAATCAGCCATCGAGCAGGCCTTCGCCACTGGGGGATTTAATGCCGATGGCACCGCGTATTCGACATCATACAACACCACATTTGGCGGCAATACAGATGCCGCGGTGACTATTGATTTGGTCAAGGACAATACCTTTGCACCAGGCACTTCCCCGGGCATGACCACCTATTACTTCGAGATATCGGCTACAGGCCAGGTGACCAATACAGGTGCAATCGCCGTTAACCGGCAGGGAGTCACCATAGTAGCCGGCGGAAGTTAGTATACGCGAAATGCCACTCATGCCTGGATACACCAATATAGATGAAACATTATATGAAGCACAGATTGGAGATAATACTATGAAATTCAAAAGACTTGCTCAAATGCTATTGGCAGCCATCATGGTCACGCTCACCCTGACAGCACACGCGGGATTCACAATGATCGAGGACGCCATTGAGGCCAGCACATTTTCACTGGAAGTGGATAAAGAAGGTTATGGCTTCATAATGGCACGAAACTGCCCGTCCTGTCCCGAGGTAAAGGTATTGATCAACGAGGGAACCAGAATCATGCAAAATCAAAAATCCAGAACAGTGAACCATCTACGGGAGCGCGCCAATCTTGGCGCAACCATTATTTACAATCTTCAAACTAGGGTGGCGACCAAGATCTTCTGGTAAAGCGCTATTGAACCGTGATTGCGCATCATGCCCGGATTTATAAACAGAATTTGACATTACGAGGTGTAACATGAAACCACTAAACCGCCCTGACTACCTTCGTTTATTAGTATGCCTGCTTGGCCTGGCATTGAGCCTGCCAGCCACGGCTGATGATACTGAAATTTACATGGGCGCCAACAACGCTTCTACAGTGCGCCCCAACATCAATTTCATTATCGACACCTCGGGCAGTATGGACACTAATGTGCTACTTCCAGGGCCGTCCTATGATCCTGGCACCACCTATACCGGCAGCTGTGTCAACAGCCGAGTTTATTACAGCAGTAGTGGCACAACGCCAACCTGTAGTACCAATAACTATATCGATAAAACCTCCTATCAATGTAACAATGCAACGTCATCTCTGGACAGCACAGGCTATGTTGTTGACAGACACGCCAGATATAAAAAGGGTAACGGTACCAGCTATTCCTGGTCCACCCTGAGCAGTTCGAATCATACCGATACAGTGGAATGCAAGGCCGACTGGGGTGTACATGGCAATGGAGGCGCCAATACATATCCTGCCAATAGCAATAAGGGTGGACCCTACCGAGTCAACAGCACAGATGCTATTGCCTGGGGCTCCACTGGCTTGTCATATACCTTTTACAGCGCCAATTACGTGAATTATAAAAATGGCGTAGGTGCGCCGGTTTATAAAACACGGCTGAAAATCGTCCAGGAGGTATTCAAGAGCCTGGTGGATTCCACCAGCGGCGTCAATGCCAGCCTGATGCGCTTTTCACAAAATGGCCTGGGTGGGTATTTCGTTCTGCCCATGCAGGAAGTTAATGCTGCCAGCCGCCCCAGCTTCAAAACAGCCGTGGATGCCATGACGGCCAGTGGAGACACCCCTCTGGCAGAAACCCTGTATGAATCTGTTTTATATTATCGTGGCGGCACAGTGGATTTCGGCGATAGCTCCACACCTGCCACTAATGTTAGTGGAGTCTTCAGCGGCAGCAATTATGTCAGCCCTATCGAATACCAGTGCCAGAGAAGTTTCACGGTCCTGCTGACAGATGGCGATCCTACCAACGATGGTAGTGCCGACACCAAGATCCAGGCGCTGCCCGGGCTACCATCAACATCGGGCACATGCTCCTTCGGCTCAGGTGATGACTGCCTGGATGAACTGGCCGACTATACTTACAAAACCGACCAGTCATCGTCTAAATTGGACGTGCAGAATATTATTACTTACACCATCGGTTTCGCCAGCAACCAGATATTACTCAAGGATACAGCCACAAAAGGCGGCGGGAAATATTACACGGCCGACGACACATCAACGCTGACCGATGCGTTTACCCAGATCCTCACCGACATCATAGCGATCAACGATACCTTTGTGTCACCAGCGGTGTCGGTGAACGTCTTCAATCGCCTTGACCATCTTGATGATTTGTATTATGCCGTATTCCGCCCCAGCCTGAAACCCGCCTGGGATGGCAATGTGAAGAAATACAAACTCGCACCATACACAATAAGCGGCAATACTGAAATGACAATAGTCGATGCCAATGGTGATCCGGCCATCGATGCCAATACCGGTTTTTTCAAATCGGGAAGCAGCGCCGCCACCAGTTACTGGACCAGTGGAGCCGACGCTCCGGATGGTGACATCGTCGCCATGGGTGGAGCCGCCAGCAAGATGACCACGAGCCGCAATGTGTACACCTACACCGGCGGGCTCACCACCATCAGCAATGTGAATCTCACCTTGGGTCAGCATGCACTGAGCGAAGGCAATACCGCCAATATCACCAAGGCGTTACTAGGCCTGCCTGAATCGACAAGCACTGCCGACCACGAAGCCTTGCTGAAATGGGCACGTGGCGTAGATCTCTATGATGAAGACGGCGACGAGGATACCACCGATGCCCGCCGCAGCATGGGTGACCCCCTGCACTCCAAGGCGGTGCTGGTCACCTATGGCGGAACCACGACCAGCCCTGATATAACGATGTATCTGGGTACCAATGAAGGCTACCTGCACGCCATAAATGTGTCCAATGGCACAGAGCAGTTCGCCTTCATGCCCCAGGAACTGCTGCCCAATCTGAACACCTTACAGGTCAATGCCTCCACCAGCCCGCACCCCTATGGCCTGGACGGCGGACTGACGGCCTGGGTCTATGATGCTGATAAGGATGGTAGTATCGAGGCGGGCGACCATGTCTATCTCTATGTGGGCATGCGTCGTGGCGGCAGGAATTATTATGCCCTCGACGTTACTAATCGCACTCAGCCCAAGCTTATGTGGGAAATCCGTGGCGGCACGGGCGATTTTGCCGAGCTGAGCCAGTCTTGGTCAAAGCCCCAGTTGGGCAAGATCAAACTCAATGGCGCGGACAAGACCGTACTGATCTTCGGTGGCGGATACGATACTGATCAGGATGGCAATAATACCCTCCAGGATGATGACACCGGGCGTGCTATCTATATCGTCGATGCCGTTACCGGGCAGCGGTTATGGTGGGCTGGCAAATCCGGCGCCAATCTCAGTCTCTCTGAGATGAAAAACAGTATCCCGGCTGATGTCAGAATCCTGGATGTCAACAATGACAAATACACCGACCAGATCTATGTCGGCGATATGGGCGGCCGTATCTGGCGTATCGACCTGAAGCTGTCCAATACTGGCGCCAACACGCTGGCCACCGGCGGCATGATTGCCAACTTGTCAGATGGTACCCCTGCTGGCAACCGCCGCTTCTACTATGCGCCTGATGCGGTCTATATGAAGCCTGATCTCAAGGCGGGCTATCTTGCGATCAACATTGGCTCCGGTTATCGGGAACATCCGTTAAGTACAGCCATAGAAGACCGCTTCTATTCACTGAAACTGACCGATGTGTTCTCAGCTCCAAGCAGCTATGTGTCTCTGACTGAAAGCAATCTGTATGATGCTACGGAAAATCTGGTACTCGAAGCCTCAACCGAAGCCCAGAGAACTGACGAAGTCACCGCACTGAATGCTGCAAGTGGTTGGTTTATCAAGCTGAACAAAATAACGGATGGCAGTTTCATTGGTGAAAAGGTGTTGGCTGAAGCCATAACATTACAGGGCAAGGTATATTTCTCCACCTTTACACCTGTTGGCACGGCAGACGCCACAAGCTGCGCACCCAGTATGGGAGATGCCAAGATGTATATCGTCAATGTCGCAGACGCCACACCGATATATGATTATGACGCAACGAACGCTCCGGAAATGCGTAGCGACAGGTACTATGATCTGAAAAAGTCAGGGATACCACCAGCAGTAAGCTTTGTCATGATAGATGGCCAGGTAACTCCTCTGGGTGGCACGGAGACTCTGCCAGGAGAACCCATATCTACAACTGAAAGGATTTACTGGATACAGGATCAATAACCAGGTAGCGATCAGCCCGGCAGCGCCAGAGATGGCGCTGCCGGTTCTTAAACTCCAGGACAACACGCATGACAACAAAGCATCCATTTCATAATAACCGGCAACAGGGCTTTACCCTGGTGGAAGTCATGATTGTCGTGATCATCGTGGGCATTCTCGCGGCCATCGCCTATCCCAGCTATACCAATCAGGTGCTGGCCAGCCGGCGTGTCGATGCCAAG
>MGXL01000136.1:21971-22351 GCA_001801365.1 Gammaproteobacteria bacterium RBG_16_57_12
ACCTTGACGGCCACGCCGGTTGGAAGCCAGGCTAACGATGTCGACTGCGGAAATTTCACCCTGACTCATACCGGACAACAGGACGTCAGCGGCGCGGGCACCAGGTGCTGGGAATAACGCGATCTTCAGCTCACTGCTGCAACAACTTCGGCAGCGGAAAGATAATGGTCTCGCGCTTGCCATCATCCTCCCTCGCCACATCCGCCCCCCATTCCCTGAGCCGCGCCACCACCTGCTGCACCAGCAGCTCGGGGGCCGAGGCGCCGGCGGTCACACCGATCTTCTCGCACCCTGTCAGCCATTCTCGCCTGACCTCCTCCGCCGTATCGATCAGATAGGCGGGCTTGCCTTGCCGGAGAGCCACTTCCCGCAGGCGATTG
>MGXL01000136.1:22365-23673 GCA_001801365.1 Gammaproteobacteria bacterium RBG_16_57_12
GGGAGAGCCGACCACCAGCACCACATCGCACTGAGCAGCCAGCATCTTGACGGCATCCTGGCGATTCTGTGTGGCATAGCAGATATCATCCCTGCGTGGCCCGACCAGGTGTGGAAAACGCTGTTGCAAGGCCTGGATGATCTCGGCGGTATCATCCATCGATAGCGTCGTCTGGGTGACGAAAGACAGTTTCTCCGGATCATTGACCTTGAGCGCCGCAACATCCGCGGCGGTCTCCACCAGGTACATGCCGCCACCTTTGGCACGGTACTGCCCCATGGTGCCTTCCACCTCGGGGTGTCCGGCATGCCCGATGAGTATGCATTCACGGCCGGCCTGGGCATGGCGCATCACTTCCAGATGTACCTTGGTCACCAACGGGCAGGTGGCGTCCAGCGCCCGCAGGCCGCGGCGCTGCGCCTCATCCCGCACCGACTGGGACACACCATGGGCGCTGAAGATTACAATGGCGTTATCGGGAATCTCATGCAAGTCCTCGACAAACACCGCGCCCCTGGCGCGCAACTGATCCACCACCGTGCGGTTGTGCACCACCTCATGGCGCACATAAACGGGCGCGCCGAATAATTCCAGGGCGCGCTCGACGATTTCAATGGCCCGGTCGACACCGGCACAGAATCCACGGGGATTGGCGAGTATTATCTGCATACAGCTAACCTTCAATTTTTGTGACGCTTGAATATCAGGCCATCCATGAGCAGCATGACCGCGCCGGCACAGATGGCGCTATCGGCGATATTAAAGGCCGGCCAGTGACAGCGGCTCGCGGGCTCAAACACCTGTACAAAAAACGGCAGGCACTGACCGGCCTGATAATAGACATCGATAAAATCGACCACATGCCCGAGCAGGATGCGGTCCCACACGTTGCCGAGCGCTCCGCCCAGGATCAGCGCCAGCGCCACCGCCAGCCAGCGCTCGGTGCGGGGCAGGCGCTTTAACCATATCACGATCACCACACTGACCACGATGGCGATAGCGGCGAAGAACCAGCGTTGCCAGCCCGAGGCGCCCGCCAGAAAACTGAACGCCGCCCCGGTATTGAACATCAGGGTCGCGTTAAGATACGGCAGCAGCATCACAGGCTCATAGGGTTGCAGGCCGGCCGTTGCCAGATGCTTGGTGATCTGATCCAGCGCCAGCACCAGCGCCGCCACCCAGATGTATTTCAGCATCAGGCGAAAGACCTTGGCTCGCCGGGGCCGGTGACATTGATGACGCAGCGGCTGCACAGTTCAGGGTGCTGTTTGTCGGCGCCGACATCTTCGCGGTGATGCCAGCAGCGCA
>MGXL01000136.1:23870-25070 GCA_001801365.1 Gammaproteobacteria bacterium RBG_16_57_12
CAGCGATGAACCGATGCCACCGGCGACACGCAAGCGTTCCAATTCCTTGCTGACCGCCTCGCGGACCTCGATCACTTGCCCCCAGAAGGCATCGTCCATCTCCGTCGCACCGGCCTGCGTGGGGAACTCGTACCAGGTCTCCAGAAAGACGCTGGCGCTGCGCTTGCCCGGGATGTGCTCCCAGATGTCCTCGGCGGTAAAACTGAGGATCGGCGCCAGCCAGCGCGCCATAGCCTCAATGATGTGATACAGGGCGCTCTGCGCCGAACGCCGCGCGAGGCTGTCATGCCGGGAGGTGTACTGGCGGTCCTTGATGATGTCGAGATAGAACGAACCCAGATCCACGCTGCAGAAGTTGTGCACTTTCTGATAGATGACATGAAAGTCATAATTGTCATAGGCGTTGATCAGATCTTTCTGCAAGCCATGAGCACGCTCCACCACCCAGGCGTCCAGGGCCAGCAGTTTGCCGGGTTCGATCAGATCTCTGACTGGATCAAAGCCAGTCAGGTTGGCCAGCAGAAAGCGCGAGGTGTTGCGGATGCGCCGATAGGCATCGGACATGCGCTTGAGGATTTCGTCGGAGACCGTCATCTCGCCGCGATAATCGGTGGCCGCCACCCACAGGCGCAGGATGTCGGCGCCCAGTGAATTGACCACCTTTTGCGGCGCGATGACGTTGCCCCTGGACTTGGACATCTTCTGCCCCTTGGCGTCGACGGTGAAGCCATGGGTCAGCACCGCCTTGTAGGGCGCGCGCCCGTACATCGCCACGCTGGTCAGCAAGGATGACTGGAACCAGCCGCGATGCTGGTCTGAACCTTCCAGATACAGATCCGCCGGGGTCTGCAACTCGGCGCGCTGCGCCAGCACGCAGGCGTGGGTGACGCCGGAATCGAACCACACGTCCAGGGTGTCCTGCACCTTTTCATAGTGGACCGCATCCGCTCCCAGCAATTCCTCGGGCGCCAGATCAAACCAGGCATCGATACCCTGTTGTTCCACGCGGCCGGCGACCTGTTCAATCAAACGGGGGGTCTCGGGATGCAGCTTGCCGTTTTCCTTGTGTACGAACAGCGCAATGGGCACACCCCAGGTGCGCTGACGCGAAACACACCAGTCGGGGCGCTTTTCCACCATGCCGGCGATACGCGCCTGCCCCCAGTCCGGCAGCCAGCGGGTCTGGCTGATCGCCGTCAT
>MGXL01000137.1:0-10466 GCA_001801365.1 Gammaproteobacteria bacterium RBG_16_57_12
GCAATTGTTTAACCTCCTCGTTCCAATTTACAACATTCATTACAACTGCAAGGATAACGATCATGAATAAAACCCGTTTATCGCTAATCGCTGCGTCAGTCATACTGGCTTGCAATACGGCCATGGCCGGGGAGCATGGCCACGGTGCCGCCCACTGGACCTATTCCGGAGAGACCGGTCCCGAGCATTGGGGCGACATCAACCCGACATGCAGCGCCGGCGTTCAGCAGTCACCGATCAACATCGATGCCAAATCCGCCCTCGAAGCGGGGCTGGACACCATCAAGTTCAACTACAAGTCATCACCGCTGACCATCGTCAATAACGGCCACACCATCCAGGCCAACTATGCCCCGGGCAGCTCCATCACGGTCAAGGGCAAGACCTATGAACTGCTGCAATTCCACTTCCATGCCCCGAGCGAACATACCATCGACGCCAAGGCGCATGATATGGAGGTCCACCTGGTGCACAAGGCCGCCGATGGCGACCTGGCCGTGGTAGGCGTGATGCTGGACCAGGGTCAGGCCAACGCCACGCTGGCGCCGATCTGGAAGGATATGCCCCATGAGGTCGCCACCAAGGAGATCAACGGCGCCACGATCAATGCCGCCGATCTGCTGCCCAAGAATCCCGAGAAGTATTATCACTACATGGGTTCTCTGACGACCCCCGGCTGCAATGAAGTGGTCAACTGGTATGTCATGAAGAGCGGCATCAGCGTGGCCCAGGACCAGGTGAAGGGCTTTGTCGATACCGTCGGCACCAACGCCCGCCCGGTACAGCCGCTGAATCGTCGCTTTGTGCTCACGCACGAGTAACCGCGCTGCCAGGTAATACCCGGAGCCGCGCCCTGCGCGGCTCTTTTTTATGCCGATTTTCAGAGTTGTCACCGGCCGACGACAGGCGCATGATTGATGTTGTTCAGATAGCTTTTCTGTCAGCCAGAGAGATTTTAGTATGTATTTGAAACACAAACCCAGCGGTGATCTGGTCGAGGTCATCAACATCGATCAACTGATCGATCCCTGTCTGCCGGCCATCTCCGGGCGCTTTCATGCCGGTGAGGAATTGCAGGACACCACGACATTCGCCAAACGCGATCTGTGCTTTCCCTCCCAGGAAGCCTTGCCGCGCTGCTGGACCGACAGTCACTATCGCGAGAAAAAGTAACCGCTGCCCCGGCAGGGTTGTTTACTGTGTACCGCGGGTATCAGCCAGGACGGCATTTTGTTAAAATTCGATTATGGACGTCTCCCACCTTCTCGATCACCTCAATGATGCTCAACGTGATGCAGTCAGCGCCCCGGCAGGCAATCTCCTGGTACTGGCCGGCGCCGGTAGCGGCAAGACCCGGGTGCTGGTACATCGCATCGCCTGGCTGATCCAGGTCGAAGGCATATCGCCTTTCGGTATCCTGGCGGTAACCTTCACCAACAAGGCCGCAGGCGAGATGCGCGGGCGCATCGAGCAACTGCTCGGCATACCCGCCAAGGGGATGTGGGTGGGCACCTTTCACGGCATCGCCCACCGCCTGTTGCGCAGCCACTGGCGCGAGGCCGGCCTGCCGCAGGCCTTTCAGATCCTGGACGGCGAGGACCAGCACCGCGCCATCAAACGCATCATCAAGGAACTGGGGCTGGACGATACCCGCTGGCAACCGCGGCAGGTCCAGTGGTATATCAATGCGCGCAAGGACGAAGGGCAGCGCCCCCGGCATCTGGAGCATCACGGTGATCCCTACCAGAAGCAGCTGATTGCCATCTATCAGGCTTATGAGGACATGTGTCAGCGCACCGGCCAGGTGGATTTCAACGAGCTGTTGTTGCGCGCGCATGAGCTGTGGCTGAAGCACCCCGAGATCCTGCAACATTACCGCCAGCGCTTCCGTCATTTGCTGGTGGATGAATTCCAGGACACCAACGCCATCCAGTACGCCTGGTTGCGACTGCTGGGGGGCGGTGACAATTGCCTGTTCATCGTCGGCGATGACGACCAGTCCATCTATGGTTGGCGCGGGGCGCGGATCGAGAATATCCATCACTTCACCCGCGACTATCCCGGCAGCCGCATCATCCGCTTGGAGCAAAACTATCGTTCCACCGGCAATATCCTGGCGGCGGCCAATGCCCTGATCGACCGTAACAGCGGCCGGCTCGGCAAGACCTTATGGTCCGAGGACAAACAGGGGGAGCCGCTGCGGGTTTACAGCGCCTTTAATGAACTGGACGAGGCGCGGTTTGTGGTGCAACGCATCCAGCACTGGGTGGAGCAGGGCGGCAAGCGCCGGGAGACGGCGATCCTCTACCGCTCCAATGCCCAGTCCCGCGTGCTGGAAGAGGCGTTATTGCAGGCCGGCATGCCTTACCGTGTTTACGGCGGCCTGCGCTTTTTCGAGCGCGCCGAAATCAAGGATGCTTTAGCCTACCTGCGCCTGCTGGCCAACCGCCATGATGACGCCTCTTTCGAACGGGTGGTGAATACCCCGACCCGCGGCATAGGCCAGCGCAGCGTGGAGCTGGTGCGTGACCAGGCGCGGCAGCAGGGCGTTACACTGTGGCAGGCCGCTCAGGACATCCTGCAACAGGGCCAGCTGCCTGCCCGGGCCGGTCAGGCGCTGGCGGCCTTCATCAAACTGATCGACCAGATGGCCGAGGCAACCGGGGCGCTCCCCCTGCACGAACAGGTGGATCACATGCTCAGCGCCAGCACCCTGCTGACGCATTATCAACAGGAAAAAGGCGAAAGGGGCCGTGCCCGGGTGGAAAACCTGGAAGAACTGGTCACTGCGGCGCGCTACTTCGAGCCGGATGAAACCGAGGAACTGGACAGACTATCCGCCTTTCTGGCACATGCCGCACTGGAGGCCGGGGATGGGCAGGCGGAAGCCGGCGAAGACTGTGTACAGTTGATGACCCTGCATTCCGCCAAGGGGCTGGAATTCCCGCTGGTATTTCTCTGCGGCCTGGAGGAGGGCCTGTTTCCCCATCAGATGTCTATTGAGGAACCCGGCCGCCTGGAAGAGGAACGCCGCCTCTGTTATGTCGGCATCACCCGCGCCATGCGCGAGCTGTATATCACCCATGCCGAGACCCGCCGCCTGCACGGCAAGGAAACCTACCCACGCCCCTCACGATTTATCAGCGAGATCCCCACGGAACTGCTCCATGAAGTGCGGATACGCGGCACCGTCAGCCAACCTATATTCCGGGGCAGCGCGGCTATCGAATATGCTCCGCCCGGCAGCGGGCTGCGCCTGGGCCAGCGGGTGGAGCACGCCAAATTCGGTGAGGGAGTGGTGCTGGGTCTGGAGGGCAGCGGTACCAGCGCCCGCATTCAGGTGAACTTCGCGAGGGGCGGCAACAAATGGCTGATGGTGGCCTACGCCAACTTGCAGCCGCTTTGAAGGAAATTGAACTGGCCCTGGCCCAGATCGGGCGTCGGCCGCCCCAGGTAATAACCCTGGGCATAATCCACGCCATGCTGCTCCAATAACCTGAGCGTCTGTTCGTCTTCCACCCCGCTGGCGATGGTTTCCAGGCCCAGGGTATGCGCCAGGCTGGTAATCGCCTTCACCAGGGCATGATCGATATCGTCATTGGCCAGGCGCCGGATAAAGACACCATCGATCTTGACCTTATCCACCTGCAACTGCTTGAGATAGGCAAAGGAAGAAAAGCCCGAGCCAAAATCGTCCAGGGCAAACTGGCAACCGAGCCTTTTCAATTTACGCACGAATTCGGTCACCACGGTGATATTGGTGATCGCGGCGGTTTCGGTGATCTCGAAGGTCAGCAGGAACGGATCCAGGCCGGTACTGCGCAGGGCCTGCTCGATCACCGGCAACAGCCCTTCATCGCCAAAGGCGCGCCCTGACAGATTGATGGCAAAGCGGAATTGAGTGTGCAGGCGCTTGTTTTCCCGCGCCAGATGGTGGATGGCATGACGGACCGACCAGCGCTCCACGCTATGTATCAGGCCGAAGCGTTCGGCGGCGGGCAGGAAGCCGCGCGGCAGGATTTCGGAACCATCCTCGTGGGTCATGCGCAGCAGGGCTTCATAGCCATACACCTCGCCGGTGCGGAGCGAAATAATCGGCTGGAACACCAGGCTGAACCGGTCATTCTCCACGGCGTCCTTCACCCGGGCCGCCCAACCCATATCCTTGGCCATACCGTCCTCGCCGCCCAGGGCCGGATCATACAACACCACCCGGTTACGCCCTTGTGACTTGGCCAGGTTACAGGCCAGATCGGCATGGGACATCACTTCTTCCCCCGAGTGGGCGTGATTGTCGATAATCGCCACACCGATGCTACAACCGATGTTGTAGGCCTCGCCCTTTTCCACAAAGCGGTAGGATTCGATAGTGACGCGCAGTTTGTCGGCAACCTGCAGGGCCTTGTCGATATCGATATTGGAAAGCAGCAGGGTAAATTCATCCCCACCAAAACGCGCCAGCAGATCACCCTCGCGGATCTGCGAGGTGAACATGGCGGTCACTTCGATGAGCAGGCGATCGCCAGCGGCATGACCGAGCGTATCGTTGATGAACTTGAACTGGTCGAGATCGATGTAAAACAGCGCGCATTCCGCGCCGCTGCGCGATACCTGGGCCACCAGCCGGTCCAGCTCCATCTGGAAAAAGTTGCGGTTGTACAGGCCGGTGAGGGCATCATGCTGGGCCTGATAGTAGAGTTGCTGCTGATAAAGTTTCTGCTCGGTGATATCCCGGGCGGTGCCGCTGATATGTTGAATCTTCCCCGCCGCGTCAAAATAGGCCTTGCCATTGAAACTGAGAAAATGGTTTATCCCCTGGCGGTCGACGTGCACCGCTTCATAGTGCACCAGTTCATGGCCGGCCATCAGCTTGGCCAGTGCGCGGGCCCCTTCATCTTTATATTCCGGAGACTGGTACTCACTGACATGATGCCCGAGCATGTCCTCGGGGGCATGGCCGTAGATCGATTTGGTCGCCGCGTTAAGATAGATCCAGCGGCCCTGGGCGTCCAGACTCCAGACCAGATCATGGGCGGTCTCGACCATTTCCTGGAAGCGGGTCTGCGCCTCCTGCAACATCGTCTCTTTATGTGCACGCCCGGCGATATCCGTCACCACACAGGTATACATCGGTTTGCCATTCAGCGTCATCTCGCTCACCCGCACCGTCACCGGTATGCGCCGCCCGGAACCCTGCACCCCTTCCAGGATATGTTCGCCACCGACGATGACGCATTGCCCATTGGACAGGGCGCCTGGCACAAACCGCGTAAAATTCTGGCCACGCGCCTCATGGGCTCGGCAGCCGAACAGTTTTTCCGCGGCGGGATTGAAGGTCTTGATAGTGCCGTCACGGGCGGTGACGATGATGCCGGCGGGCGCCATCTCCAGGATGGTATTGATGGGCAGTTCCGGTCTCCTTTCAGGACCGGTCAATAAAACACTGTCATCGGGCGCAAAAGGCCCGGTCGTCCGGGGTGACACCGTTACCTGTGGATTATCCGGCATCTCCCGGTCTGCGCCGGAGGCTGTCGGGGTCCGGTGACCGCGCATGACAAACAGGGTCGCCGCGATGGATATCATGCCCACGACCAGCCATGCCAGAAAAATTTCACGGCCACCCGATCCGGTACGCCAGGCAAGATATAGCGCCAGCAGGGCGCTGCTCAGCAAGGGCGCCAGAATGCCCAGTGACAGTAATTTATAACGCGGGTTCGGCATGGACATACACTACCGGAGAACAACGGTGTGAATGATGTCGTCTCGGGGAAAACACTTTACCGGCCTGTACGGCGCGGCTCAGGTGGTAACTGACGTTTACCAGGCTGCACAGACCCCGGAGTGAAGAGAGTACTGACATGCTGAGATGGTTCATCCATGTGTTATTGATTTTTTGCGCTCTTACCCCATCACTACAAGGGCGGCATAGCATAATACACCAGGCGACACGCCAGTCAATATGGTTATCCAGGTCACCTGCCGCAGGGCCGCCCCCCCGCACCATGATCACCGTCAAAGGGAGCGTCAGGGCACTGACCTGTCGGATACACTTCCGGATATACAGAATCTTTGCTACAGACTGCCATATATTATATCTTTATTAACTTGGGCTATGGCCTTCAGAATAAACAATAACCGCGCAAGGAGATGTGTAATGCGACGCCTTATGGTCACTGTCTGTATAATGGGTTCCACGGCAGTGTCTGCCGAGCCGGTCTACCACCCCTCCGGCCCCAATCTGACCTATGGTGCGGCCAGCGTCCCCCAGACCATTGTTTCCAGCATCGCCAATCCGGCCGCGGCCGCCGCGGCGCTGGGTGACCGGACCAGCCAGTTCCGCATTGGCGTGCTGACCTCGATCGGGGCTGGCTATGAAGTTGGCCAGGTGGATAATTTCACCGATGACCTGGACCATATCTCCAACCTGCTGGACGCCACTTATACCAGCGACGCCCAGGCTACCGCCGCTATCAGCACCATCAATGCGCTGCTGCCCAATATCGCCCGGGATGGTCACCTGAAAATATTTATAGGCGGGCATATCCCGCTGATGCCCATCGTCATTGCCAATGAAACCCTCGGTGGCGCTCTGGTGTTCGATGCCAACTTCAGCGTTATCGGCAAGGCCGCGGTGCTGGATGCACCCGTCGTGTTCAATGCGCTGGCACAGCAGCTCGAATCGGAAAGCTCCTTATTGATCCGAGGCGCCGGCATTACCGAGATCGGCCTGGGTTACAGCCGGCCATTGCAGAACCTGCCGACCGGGAAGCTCTTTGGCGGAATGCGGGCGAAGTACTACAACGTGGAGCTCACCCATGGCCTGACGCGGCTCAGCGATACCAACGGGGATACGGAAGCCGCCATGGACACCAAGCTGGACGAGAATCTTCATGAGAGCAGCGGGATCGGCCTTGATCTGGGGGTGCTCCTGGTCAGTGACCATTACCGCCTGGGCGCCAGCCTGATCAATATCAATGAGCCGGATTTTGATTACACGCCTATCGATCTGACCGGTTATACCCAGGCGTCGATACTCAACCAGGCTACACAGAACGCCACCTATAGCATGGAGCGGCAATTACGCCTGGAAGGCGGGCTGTATTCGGACAACAAGCGCTGGGTGATCAATGCCACGCTGGATGCCAATGCGGTCAAGGATCCCTTCGGTGATGAATATCAATGGGCCACCCTCAGTCTGGCCTACGCCACGGAAAGCTGGTGGCTGCCCGGCGCGCGCGTGGGTTATCGCAGCAATCAGGCGGGCACCGGGCTGGACTACCTGGGCTTCGGCCTGACGCTGTTCAAGAGCCTGAATTTCGATCTTGCCTACAGCCTGGATGATGTGGTGATCGACGGTGAGAGCCAGCCGCGCAGCCTGATGGCCAACCTGGGGCTGGAGCTCAGCTTCTAGCAACGTATTAGAGTTCGGTGGTCATTTGCAAACTCAGGCCCCGTGTGCTGCTGCCGGCCATGGCGGTCATGTCCAGGCGAAATATATCCCAGCGCATCCCGATGCCGAAGGTGGCGGTACCCGATTCACTGTCGTTGATATTTTCTCCAAAGCCGGCACGCAATGTCAGCCAGTTCAGGAGCTGGTAATCACCGCCGATGGCGATGACCTGGCTGCGCTTCATAAATCCGATCGGGGAATTGTTGGTCAGGTCGATATCACCACTTATGCTGCCCTTATCAAAAAAATAGGTGGCGCCCACCCGGGCCTGAGGTCCCATCTTGGCCGTTATCACATCGCCTTTTATTTTGCTCGGTATCAGGTTTTGTACAGTGACGCCCCAGGCCCAGACATTGCCGAATGTCTGGGCGATACCCAGGTCCATGGTTACGGCTCCGCTGGAACGGCCTTCACCATAGCTGGTATCCAGTGTGGCGCTCGTCAGAGGATCATTGCGCTCATAGATCTTGCCGATCATCGCCTTGGGCGTCAGCCCCACGACAAGCTCGCCCAGGTCGCGCAGGATACGAAAGCGCATCTTTTCCGAAAATGACACCCCGGCTTCGATGACGTTGATGCCCTGCACCTGCAAGGTGGAGTTGTAAGGCGGTGAGGCCGTAAGATCACCCGGATCGGCATTTACCCGCGCACCGACTACGGAATAATTTTTGATATGGATGGCCGCGCTGCCCTCGACCTCACCCAGCACAAAGGCCCCTGCGGTGTGATGTTGCTTGATCGCCCATCGACCATCCAGCGCTGTCAGCAGTGAACGCGCCTGTGCATCATTTCCGCCGGCAACCGCCGCCTGAAACTGATCGAGGGTATCCAGCAAATCATCGGGGTCTTCGGTCAATATGGAGGCCGACGGGAAAATGACGGTCATTTCCTTGGTGGGCCGAACGGTGATCATCAGGGCGGGATTACCGAATACGGTGGTGCGGGTGGAAGTCGCCACGCCCGCGCCGCCACGCGCCTGTGACTCGGTGTCATACACGCCATAAGGCGCACACCACGCCTCACCGGCCACCGTCAGACACAGGATTACCGGGATAATGTTACGTACGCTCATGATCGCCTCACCTTGAAGATTCGCCCAATAGTACAGATCATGCCATGACTCATGCAACTGCACGCTGACCTCCGGCCAGATCGATCGGCCAGGCAGCCCAGGTATTGCTGAAAATGAAAGTGCCGGGCGTGCTGGCGGGCGACGATTTCCGGCAAGAAAACAAACCGTTTCCGGATTAAGCCCTGCATACAATAACTGTGGGTTTACAGCGTCTATACTATTTTTATGGCTGAAATTGCTTTGACTATTCGCGTGGAATGCGATGCTGGCTATCGTGGAGAGGAGACCCCGCGCCGCTTTTTCCTGGGGGAATGCGAGGTCGAGGTGATCAAAGTCGTTGATCGCTGGCTCGACCCCGGGCACGGCTACTTCAAGGTACGCGGTAACGGAGACGTTATATATCCTGCGCCAGGATTTTCACAAAGGTGATCTATGCAGAGTGAACGCGGATGAACACGGATGATCAGGCCAGGGCGCTGCTTGATATCGTAGAGAAGCTCGCCGCCGAATTGCGTCCCGCCATGAAGGTGACGGTGAACCTGGATAGCGCGTTGGATCGTGATCTCGGCTTCGATAGCCTGACACGGGTGGAGCTGTTGCTACGCTGCGAACGCCACTTTGCTGTGAGTCTGCCGGAGCAGACACTGGCGACGGTGGAGACGCCGCGTGATCTGCTGCGCGCCGTGCTGTCCGTTGGTGCCGCACCGCGGCCGGTCACGCCGGCGGAAATTCAGGCGATCCCTGTCGGGCGGGTGACGGCCGTGCCCGAGCGTGCCGCCACGCTGACGGAGACGCTGGACTGGCATGTGGCCAGCCATGGCACGCGCACCTGCATCGTCCTCTGTGAAGAAGCAGGCGAAGAGGTGATCAGTTATCAGACTTTGCGCCTGGAGGCGGAAGCGATCGCGGCGGGACTGCAAGGCCATGAGGTGCAGCCGGGCCAGACCGTAGCGATCATGCTGCCAACCGGCCGCGCCTATTTTTACAGTTTCTACGGTGTGCTGCTGGCGGGTGGCATCCCGGTGCCCATCTATCCTCCCGCGCGCCTGTCGCAGATCGAGGACCATCTGCGCCGCCATGCCGGCATTCTCAACAATGCCGCAACCACGCTGTTGATCACTGTGCCCGAAGCGAGGCCGCTGGCGCAGCTGCTCAAGTCCCATGTCAACAGCCTGCGCATTGTCGCAACACCACAGGAGCTTTCAAGTTCAGGGGCAACACTTGTCCGCGTCACCCGCAAGACTGATGATATCGCGCTGCTACAGTACACCTCCGGCAGCACCGGTAATCCCAAGGGCGTGGTGCTGACTCATGCGAATCTGCTCGCCAACATCCGGGCGATGGGGCTGGCGGTGGAGGCGGATGCCTCGGACATATTCGTGAGTTGGCTGCCGCTCTATCACGACATGGGGCTGATCGGCGCCTGGCTGGGCAGCCTGTATTACGCCATGCCCTTCGTCGTCATGTCGCCGCTCACCTTTCTGGCCCGGCCCGAACGCTGGCTGTGGGCCATCCATCATCACCGCGGCACCCTGTCGGCAGCGCCCAACTTTGCTTACGAGTTATGTCTGCGCAAGATTGACGATCGCGCCATTGCAGGGCTGGATCTCAGCAGTTGGCGCATGGCCTTCAATGGCGCCGAACCGGTCAGTCCCGACACCATTCGCAATTTTCAGCAGCGCTTCGCCGGTTACGGCCTGCGGCCGGAGACGATCGCGCCAGTCTATGGCCTTGCCGAATCTGCGGTGGGCTTGGCTTTTCCACCTCCCGGCCGGGGCCCGATCATCGACCGCATCAAACGTGAACCCTTTATGCGCAACGGACTCGCCGTTCCCGCCGCCGAGGATGAATCGGACGCGCTGCGTTTTGTAGCCTGTGGTCAACCGCTGCCCAACCATTCGATCCGCATCGTCGATCCCGCCGGCCATGAAGTGGGGGAGCGCG
>MGXL01000137.1:10493-15735 GCA_001801365.1 Gammaproteobacteria bacterium RBG_16_57_12
CTTCCGCCACCTCAGGCTATTTCCGCAATCCGGAGCAGACCCGACGCTTGTTTCACGATGGATGGCTGGACTCCGGCGACCTGGCCTATGTGGCGGGCGGGGACATCTATCTTACCAGTCGCGTCAAGGACGTCATCATCCGCGCCGGGCGCAATATCTATCCCTACGAACTGGAAGAAGCGGTGGGCAATCTCGCCGGCATGCGCAAGGGTTGCGTCGCAGTCTTTGGCAGTCCCGATCCCGCCACCGGCACCGAACGCCTGGTGGTACTGGCCGAAACGCGCGAAACCGGGGAAATGGCGTTGAACAAACTGCGCGAGCAGATCAACACCCTGGCGATGAACCTGTTCGGCGAGCCGCCGGATGATGTGGTGCTGGCTCCGCCCCATACCGTACTCAAGACCTCCAGCGGCAAGATCCGCCGCGCCGCCAGTCGCGAACTCTATGGACAAGGCGCGATCGGCGGACCACAGCGTACCGTCTGGTGGCAATTCGTGCGCCTGACTGCGGCGGGAATGCTGCTCCAACTGTGGCGCACGCTGCGCATGACCACCGACGCTCTCTATGCTGCTTATGTCTGGCTGCTGTTCTGGGTACTGGCCCCCCTCACCTGGTTGATGGTGTCGCTGTTGCCGCGCCCCGCGCGAGGCTGGGCGGTGAGCGGCGTCATGGCGCGACTTTTTGTACGCCTGTCCGGCACACCGTTTCTGGTGCGAGGAAGGGAGAACCTTCCCTCCGGCACGTGCGTATTGGTGGCTAATCACGCCAGCTATCTGGATGGGATACTCGTGGTCGCCGCGCTGTCACGTCAGTTCAGCTTCGTCGCCAAACGTGAGTTGAAGAATAAATTCATCCCCGGCGTCTACTTACGACACATCGGTTCGGAATTCGTGGAGCGCTTTGAATCCGAGCAGAGTGTGGATGATTTAAAGCGGCTGCTGGCGACCCTGCTCTCAGGCCAATCCCTGATCTTCTTTCCGGAGGGTACCTTTTCCCGCGCCCCAGGATTGCTGCCATTCCGCATGGGCGCATTTTCAATCGCGGCACAGGCAGGTGTGCCGATCGTACCATTAACGATACGCGGCACCCGCACCATCCTGCGCGACGGCCAGTGGTTCCCGCGTCGCGGCACCATCAGCATTACCATTGGTGAACCCATCCCCCCTAAAGGTGCAGATTGGTCAGCCGCCCTCATGTTGCGCGATGCCGCCCGCGCGGAGATTCTGCGCCACTGCGGAGAGCAAGACCGTGCAGCGCAGCATCGATCACCTGCCGCGACAAATGGGGGGCAAACAGTTCGATGAAGTCATACATATAACCGCGCAGATATTTGCCGCGCCGTATGCCGATGCTGGTGGTGCTGTCTTCAAACAGATGTGCGGCATCGATGGCCACCAGGCCCTGATCGCGCCCGGGCTCGTAGGCCATGGTGGCCAGCAGGCCGATGCCCAGCCCCAGGGAGACATAGGTCTTGATCACATCCGAGTCGATGGCGGTCAGCACCACATTGGGCGTCAGGCCCCGCGCCTCGAAGGCCTTGTTGATCAGGGTGCCGCCGGTGAAGGCAAAGTCATAGGTCACGATCGGATAGCGCGCCAGGGCCTCCAGGGTCAGCGGTTGTTCCGCCAGCAGGGGATGGTCGAGCGGAACCACGACGCAGCGGTTCCATTGATAGCAGGGCAGCGCGACCAGCTCGGCAAAGTCATGCACCGCTTCCGTGGCGATCACGAAGTCCGCCTCGCCGGCGGCCGCCAGCCGGGACACCTGGGTCGGATTACCCTGCTGGATGCGCAGGCGCACCCCGGGATAGCGTTGGGTAAAGGCGCGGATGGTGGGGGGCAGAACGTAGCGCGCCTGGGTATGGGTGGTGGCGATGCTCAGCGTCCCGGAGCTTTCATTCGCGTATTGCGCCCCGACATCACGGATGGTTTGCGCCTGACTCAGGATCGTCTCGGCCAACTCGATAATGAGCCTGCCCGGTTCGGTGATGCCGGTCAGCCGCTTGCCGCTGCGCTCAAAGATCTTTACCTTGAGCTCTTCCTCCAGCAGGCGTATCTGGGAGCTGACCCCCGGCTGGGAGGTGTGTAAACGCTCGGCAACGGCCGAGACATTGAGCCCCTGTCTGGCCACCTCGGAAATATAGCGGAGTTGCTGCAATCTCATATAACAAATAATACTAAGATAACGTTAAAATATTATTAATGATTATATTAGCCAAATGATATAGTTGCCACTCGTTTTCAAACATTGTTGCACGCATGGTTTTATGGCGGCTTTGGAGTTGTAATGGAGTGGGGATATAGCATCGCCGGTCTGGTGGTCGGGTTTGTGGTGGGCCTCACCGGGGTTGGTGGGGGCTCACTTATGACGCCGCTGTTGATTTTCGTGTTCAATATCCCCTCCGCCATGGCCGTGGGAACCGACCTGCTGTTCGCCTCGATTACCAAGTCCGGCGGCGTGTGGGTCCATCACCGCCACAGCACCATCAACTGGAAGATCGTGCTGCTGTTGAGCGCCGGCAGCATCCCATCGGCCCTGATCGCGGTGAAACTGCTCGAGGCGCTCACCGATCAGGGCATCGATTACAAGCCCCTGCTCAATATGGTACTGGGCATCGCCCTGATCCTGACGTCCATAAGTTTGTTTTATCGCAATCGCCTGCAGACCGTCGCCCTGGCTGCACTGGCAAAGGCGCCGGACACCCTGCCCAGGATACGTGATGGATTGACCGTGGTCATGGGGGTGGTGCTGGGCTTTCTGGTCACCCTGTCCTCGGTGGGGGCGGGCGCGCTGGGCGCGGCGGTGCTGACCATGCTCTACCCGCGCCTGGCGACCATCCGCATTGTCGGCACCGATATCGCGCACGCCGTGCCGCTCACCGCGATTGCCGGGCTGGGACACATGCATCTGGGGACCGTGAACTTTGCCCTGTTGATCAACCTGCTGGCCGGCTCACTGCCGGGCATCTATCTGGGCAGCCATCTGGGTCCGCGCATTCCCGAACGGGTGATGCGCCCCATCCTGGCGACGGCGCTCCTGCTGCTGGGTGTCAAATTTATTTTGTCCTGAATTGGAACGAAACGGGTCAACCACGGTAAAATAAATTATCCGCATTATCGAACTGGAGAGAGTCCCCCATGTATCAGGACAAGCTTGACTTCACCATCACCTTACTCAAGCGCATTGAGGCACAATTCAGCCCCGCCGCCTTTGCCAACAGCTTTGGCGCTGAAGACATGGTGCTGACCGACCTAATCGCCCGGCACGCCCCGGGCATTGAAATATTCACCCTGGACACCGGACGGCTGCCCGCCGAGACCTACACCCTGATGCAACAGGTCATCGAGAAATACGCTGTGCCCATCGTCCCCTATTTCCCGGAACACCAGGCGGTGGAGGACTATACCCGCCAGCACGGGCCGAATGCCTTTTACAACAGCCTGGCACTGCGCAAGGCCTGCTGCAATATGCGTAAGATCGAACCGCTCAAGCGGGCGATTGCCGGCAAAAAGGCCTGGATAACCGGCCTGCGCCGCGAGCAGTCGGTCACCCGCACCGAGATGAAGCCCCAGGAGTGGGATGAAGGCTTCGGCCTGGAGAAATTCAATCCGCTCATCGAGTGGGGCCATGATGAAATCTGGGACTACCTCCGCGCCAACAACGTGCCCTACAACGAGCTGCACGACAAGCACTATCCCAGCATCGGCTGCGCCCCCTGCACCCGCGCCATCGCTGTCGGCGAGGACATCCGCGCCGGCCGCTGGTGGTGGGAAAATCCCGAATTCAAGGAATGCGGCCTGCATGCCAAGAAAAACCACGCGGCCTGATCCGCCAGGCCGCTGCTATACAAAAGCGCCTGGGATGGCGCTTTTGTATGTGCGCGAATAATTCAGCATGAACAGGATGCTGTCCAGCCCGCCATAATTGATGGCGGTGGTCGCCTGGGCGCGCACCGCTGGTTTGGCGTGATAGGCGACGCTGAGCCCGGCCGGCTTCATCATCAGCAGATCATTGGCGCCATCCCCCACGGCAATGGCCTGGGCCGGCGCTATCCCCAGTTCTTGGCACAGCTGTTCCAGATAGCGGGCCTTGCCCTGGGCGTCGAGTATGGTGCCGATGATCCGGCCGGTGAGCATATCGCCCTCGACCTCCAGCACATTGGCCTTTGCATAATCCAGGCCCAGGCGCTGCTTGAGCCGCTCGGTAAAAAAGGTGAACCCGCCGGAGACCAGGGCCACCCGGATACCACGGGTCTTTAACCCGGCCAGCAACTGTTCCGCCCCGGGGTTGGGCTTCAGGCGAGTATCGTACACATCCTGCAAATCGGCGATTTTGACGCCCTGCAACAGCGAAACCCGCTTGGTCAGCGAGGTGGCAAAGTCGATTTCCCCGCGCATCGCCGACTCGGTGATCGCCGCCACCTGGGCCTTCACGCCCAGATAGTCGGCGATCTCGTCCACGCATTCTATATTGATCAGCGTGGAATCCATGTCGGTTATCAGCAGACGCACCGCCTCGGGATCAAAGCCCGGCGGCAGGGTGTTGATGTCGCAGACCAGCTGCTGGCGCAGGATCTCGCATTCCTGGGACGCCAGCGGCCTGGCATGGCGTAACACATAACCATCGGCGCTGGCCTGCAACTCCCCAGGCGCCAGGGCAAGGAGGGCGGCACGGGCGGAGTCATCCAGGTCGGCGCGGTGAATCAAGGTGGTATACATGCCCTACACTCTGCTTCGATAAGAGCAGGCATTGTACCGGCAAGCCGGTTTGACAGCCAAGCGTAATTGTGACCAATTATTTCGTATTACATATGCACTTTATGGTCATAGAGGCCTTGAATACAGGCATAAGAAACAATTCGTTTAACTCCATGGCGGCCATTGCTAAAATGGCCTCTCTCAATCCCCGGCCAATCAGTCGGTTATTTTATTGGCATCACTGATCGCCCATGCGGGCAGAATGTTCAGCAGGCCAGCAGGTTCACTACATGTATCGCTATGACCCCTATGATCAGCGGATCGTCGACGAGCGGGTAGCGCAGTTTCGCGACCAGACCCGGCGCTTTCTGGCGGGCCAGCTCGGTGAGGATGAATTCCGCACCCTGCGCCTGATGAACGGCCTGTATATCCAGCTGCACGCGCCGATGCTGCGCATTGCCGTGCCCTATGGCCTGCTCAGCTCCGCACAGCTGCGCATGCTGGCGCATATCGCGCGCAAGTATGACAAGGGCTTTGGCCACTTC
>MGXL01000137.1:15750-24916 GCA_001801365.1 Gammaproteobacteria bacterium RBG_16_57_12
ATCCAGTTCAACTGGCCCAGGCTGGAGGAGGTGCCGGATATCCTGGCCGATCTGGCCTCGGTGCAGATGCACGGCATCCAGACCAGCGGCAACTGCATCCGCAATGTCACGTCGGATCATCTGGCCGGCGTCAGCCCGGATGAAATCGAAGACCCGCGCCCGTATTGCGAAATCATCCGGCAATGGTCGACCTTCCATCCGGAGTTTTCCTATCTGCCGCGCAAGTTCAAGATCGCCGTGTCCGGCGCCGAGTACGACCGCGCCGCGACCCAGGTGCATGATATCGGCCTGTACCTGCATCGCAACGGGGATGGCGAGATCGGCTTCGAAGTCCTGGTGGGCGGCGGTCTGGGCCGCACCCCGGTCATCGGCCAGACCATCCGGGAATTCCTGCCCAGAAAACACCTGTTGTCCTATCTGGAGGCGATCCTGCGCATCTATAACCTGATGGGGCGGCGCGATAATATGTACAAATCGCGCATCAAGATCCTGGTGCAGTCCCTGGGGGTCGAGGCCTTCCGCGACCTCGTGGAACAGGAGTGGGCGCGGATTCAGCAGTCAGCACCCGTCAACCTGGAGCTCGACCAGCGCGAGATCGACCGGGTAAAACAGTATTTCACCGCGCCCGCGTACCGGAGCGACGCCACTGATGACGCCCGCTTCGCGGCCCGATTGCAGGACGACGCCTCCTTCAGGACCTGGGTGAAACACAACACCCGCGCGCACAAGGTCGCGGGCTATCGCATCGTCTTCCTGTCGCTCAAGGCGCCCGGCTGGCCGCCCGGCGACATCACCCATGAACAGCTGGACGCCGTAGCCGACCTGGCCGATCAGTACAGCTTTGGTGAAGTCCGCTCCACCCATGATCAGAATCTGGTGCTGGCGGATGTCCGGCAGGATGATCTGTTTGCCGCGTGGCAGACGTTGAAACAGCACCGGCTCGCCACGGCCAATATCGGCACCCTGACCGACATGATCTGCTGCCCAGGCCTGGATTTTTGCTCGCTGGCCAATGCCAAATCGATCCCGATCGCCCATCAGATCAACCAGCGCTTTGATGACCTGGATTATCTGTACGATCTCGGCGACATCCAGATCAAGATCTCCGGCTGCATGAATGCCTGCGGTCATCACCATGTCGGCCATATCGGCCTGCTCGGTGTCGACAAGAACGGCGAGGAATGGTACCAGATAACCCTGGGCGGATCGGCCGACAATCAGGCCGCCCTGGGCAAGGTCATCGGACCCTCGGTGCCGGCGGATCAGGTGGCCGATGCCATCGCCAGGCTCCTCCAGGTCTATGTGGAGCAACGCCGCGAGGGTGAGCGTTTTATCGACACCTACCGGCGCGCCGGCCAGCTACCGTTCAAGGAATATTTATATGCAGATCATTAAAAATCGCCGCCTGGTCGAGGATCACTGGCAGATCGTCGGCCCGGACGATCCCCTGCCGTCCGGCGATATCATCGTCCCGCTGGCACGCTGGCAGGCCGGGCGCGACAGCCTGCTGTCCAGAACCGGGCGGCTCGGTCTGTTACTCAACGGCGCCGCCCCTCTGCATGAGCTTGCCGATGATCTGCACCACTTCCCCCTGATCGCGCTGGAGTTCCCGCAGTTCAAGGACGGGCGCTGCTACAGCCATGCACGGCTGCTGCGTGAACGCTATCACTATCAGGGGGAACTGCGTGCCGTCGGCGAGGTGTTGCGCGATCAGCTGTTTTTCATGGAACGTTGCGGCATCAATAGTTTCGTGTTGCGCCAGGATCAGGATCCGCAACTGGCACTCGGCGCCTTCAATGACTTCAGCGTCAAATACCAGAGCGCGGCGGACCTGGCCGAGCCGATCTACCGGCTGCGCTGAATCCTGCTTTCAGCGCGACTGTCGGGCAGCAGCGATTCGCCCGCCATCAGAGATTCAAGTGTCTCGCGCTGCCGGATAACATGGTAATCGGCGCCATCGACCATGACCTCGATGGGGCGCGGCCGGGTATTGTAATTGGAGCTCATGGAAAATCCGTAGGCGCCGGCCGAGCATACCGCCAGCAGATCCCCGGGCTCGAGCGCCAGGGCGCGATCCTTGCCGAGAAAGTCACCGGTCTCGCACACCGGTCCCACCACGTCATAGACCTGCGCCGATGCCTCGCTGCGCGGACAGACCGGCACGATGTCCTGCCAGGCGTCATACAGGGACGGGCGTATCAGATCATTCATGGCGGCATCGATGATGGCGAAATTCCTGTCTTCACCAGGCTTGAGATACAGCACCCGGGTCAACAGCACGCCCGCGTTGCCGATAATGGCGCGCCCGGGCTCGATCAGCACTTTCAGATCGCGCCCGTGCAGGCTCTCCAGGATGGCCGCGGCATACTCGCCGGGCAGGGGAGGATTTTCATCGCGATAACGAATACCCAACCCACCGCCCAGATCAATATGTGACAGCGAAATCCCTTGCGCGACCAGCTCGTCGATCAGCAACAACACCCGATCGAGCGCGTCGATAAATGGCGCCAGCGTGGTCAGCTGCGAGCCGATATGACAATCCACGCCTTCTATGCGCACATGCGCCATGCCCGCTGCCTGCTCATAGACCTGGAGCGCCGTTTGTATGGCGATGCCGAACTTGTTCTGCTTGAGCCCGGTGGAAATATAAGGATGCGTGCCGGCATCCACATCCGGATTCACCCGGATGGACACCGGGGCGCGGACATCCAGCTCGCCAGCCACCCGGTTCAGCAATTCCAGCTCGGGCAGCGACTCGACATTGAAGCAGTGGATGCCCACCTGCAGGGCGCGGCGCATTTCCGCCGCGGTTTTGCCCACACCGGAAAACACCACCCGGTCCGGCCTGCCTCCCGCCTTGAGCACCCGCTCCAGTTCGCCGCCGGAGACGATATCAAACCCGGAGCCCAGGCGCGCCAGAACATTGAGGATCGCCAGATTGGAATTGGCCTTGACTGCGTAGCAGACCAGGTGCGGATGACTGCTGAAGGCCTGATCAAAGGCCTGCCAGTGCCGCTCGATTGTCGCCAGCGAATACACGTAGCAAGGGGTGCCGACCTGACGTCCGATCGTTGCCAGCGAAACGTCTTCTGCATGGAGCACATTGTTCTTGTAGGAAAAATGATTCATCTGATAATACGCTGTTATTGGGTCTGGTGGGCCGGGTCATCCGGCAGGTATAGATCATCCTTCAGGCCACATCCGGTCGCCGCCAGCATCAGTACTATTGCCAGAATGATATAACCCAACCTGCACATAACGCCTTCATGCTCCCTTTCCGTACCGTGTGGCAAACAAATAGTATAAATCCTGTCATTGTCAAAACCTACCTATTTTCTACCGGCGTTTATAGCCAGGCGATTATCTCATGGCAAGGGAATGAACCACCGGCGGGCTGGTCAGAGATCGTGCAATGCCTGATTCAACTTGTTCTCGAT
Source organism: Gammaproteobacteria bacterium RBG_16_57_12 (assembly GCA_001801365.1). Taxonomy (GTDB): domain Bacteria; phylum Pseudomonadota; class Gammaproteobacteria; order RBG-16-57-12; family RBG-16-57-12; genus RBG-16-57-12. The sequence continues at coordinate 19,188 of MGXL01000137.1, forward strand.
TCTCTTTTTGTAATTCAGATAATGGATGGTTTGCAGACTGGCAGATGATTCGACCCCGAGCATGGCCGGTGAAATGTCGATATCAGTGATATAGATGGGATAGCGCTGACCACTCAGACGCTGCTGCATGATGTATTTGGCAATCTCGGAAAAGATATTGCCACCGTACTCCGAAGAGGAGAATTCATTGTCGCCGCAGATAATAATGAAATCGGTGCTGGCATTATTGTCATCCCCCAGCACCTGAATGCTGAAATAACGCTCTATGGGTTTGCGTAGGATAGTGACACGCTTGAATACTGAACAGTCACGCCCGTTTTCGCCGGCCTGATAGAACTCGATCTGTTCGCTGTTATCCATATCGAGGGAGGACGCCTGTGTCGAGGCCGCCTTGCGAATCAGCACCGAACTCAGAAATACCTGGTAATGGTTAAAAATGATGTGCGAATCGGCTGCCGGCAACGATTGATTGAATAATGAGCCGTTTTCATCAAGCACATAAATATTGAGGCTCTCTGCCACCACATGAAAATATACCTGTATAACCCCTGCCTTGTTATGGCGATAAATAGCCGAAATGACATCACCCTTTGTCATCCCCCTGTCGATTACGACATTTCTGAACCTCGGGTAAGGCAATGACAGATAATTGAGCAACTCTGTATAGCTGCCCAGATTTTTATGGCGCAAAATGCCGCCATCCTCGTAGACCATGGCATAACTACGCTCGGTCTCTATCACATAACAGATGTCATGCCCATGGTCCTTGCCGTAAATACTATCCGTAATATTATTGAATAATTCACCGACACGACGCGCGATCTGCGAGCCATATCCAGACGAGTAGCTGTTGCAAGCTACCTGGGGCGGGGGGATGTCTGCCTCCAGAGGTCGCCACTGTAAATATTGACAAATGCAATCCATCAGCCCCGTGACACCGGTATAGTGAAAAACATAGATTTCCTGCCAGCTGGTCACATAGACCACATCGATGGCCTGAACCAGATTTTCATAGGCGCCGCCATAGCTCAAGGCATCAGACCTGTCGCTGATCAAATGGCCGAGACGGTTACTTTGCATGCCGGGACCACGTCCGACATTCACAAACAAAGTCGCCGAGATCAGACGGGGAGGATTGAGCAAGTCAGCCATATCGATCTCCGGCAGCACGGCTGCCGGAAACAAATTCTGCAGAGTGTCAATAATCGCATGCAATTCGCGGTTGGTCAGATCGCTGCCCTGCAGACTCAGTGAAAATACCGTGCGATTATCGATAATCTTGTTGAAATAGCACCAGGTAATCAGCTCCACCAGATTGTTGGAGCGCTTCAAGACAGGGGCATCATTATTGTCTACACTCGCGCCCTGACCACGCAGCAGATGCCAACTCTCCCTGTCACCCTGGATAGTATGCTGATGCAATGACAACATACCTTCCTGCAGATCGGGGCAGATGCCACGGTTGACGATTTCGATTTTGCCGGCCTTTCGTTCAAAGGCTGCATACAACTTGCGGCCAAGAACGTTCAAATCCCGCTTGCTGATCATGGTCAGCTTGGCATGTTCCCGCGCAAAATCGGACAGAAAGAAATAACACTGCGTTAATTCATCGACCAGCACTTTACGCTCTTCCAGTACCCGGTCGATCTTCCAGTTGTTGCGTGAATCGAGCATCTCGAGATAGTCAGTAGACCATTTCCATTGTTTGAGCAGGCCCAGCATCACCCGTTGCTGCCAGTTGGGCGTGGGCGTATTCAGCAGTTTGGACATGGGCTGATTGGCCTTGAAGTAGAAACAGCGTTTCACCAGATTGAGTCGATGATTTTCTCCTTTACCTTCCAGATAGTCGATTAGCCTGTCCAGCAACATTACGTAGGGATCAAGCTTGTCCAATTCCAGATTATTGCCATAGACAGCCTGCTTGAAATTCAGTGACAGGAACTTCACCGCAGGATAGCTTCTGGCATAGGACTCCATTAACAGGATCTTCAATACGGACTTGTAGGGTGAGTCAATACCCTTGTAAATCTGCCAGACTGCCGCGCCAAAGAATTCCTCGGCAGGCATATTGCCCAAACCGCCAAAATCAACCGCATCACTTTCCCTGACCAGGCGCTTGCGCTTTAGCTCCGCCACATAGGTATCGTAATTCGCCTCTTCCTCGGGAGGCACTATCCACCAGAGTGGAAACCGCCCAGCCATCAACAACCCGGTGCGATAGAATTCATCCAGCAGCAGGTGATGCTGTGCGGTTCCGCTGCTTTCACTGGTGAGATCGAGCACATTACCCTGACGAAAGCTCTCGGCATCCATCAAAAAGAAATGCACTTCGAGATTTAATTCGTTGGCCCACTTTTCTATGGCAGTACATTTTTCCCGCAGCCCGAGCAACTGCTCCTTCGCCATTCCGGGCCGATGGCATACCCAGACATCAAAATCGCTCTTGGTCGAATGAGCAATGGTACCGCTACTACCCATGAGGAATATGGAATACAGATCATATTCGTACTGCATACGCCGACGGTACTTGAAGCCATTGGCGATACGTTTGGCCGCCTCCAGTTCCGCCAGGCCGGGAGAATAATCCGAAATTCCGGCGACAATCTCCGTGGAGACAAATCCGGGCAATGATGGATGGTTAAGCTGAAACAGAAATGGTAGAACATCAAGGAAGTCCTGCTGCTTGATTCTCAGGGATTCCTTGGTGCGCTGCAGACGTTTACGATTCAAGGAATAGAAACGCGCCTTGATCGCTCTGATATCAGTACCCATTAGAATCTTGATTCCTGACTGCGCCGGTTTCATTTCTACCCTTGGCTTGCTTGAATGGCTACACGTGCCGGTATGCACTTGATAAATGCTGTTATCGGCAAGGAATGTGAAACGATTAACACTTGCTCGCCGCCATAAACTCAGTCAATCTGCTCCCATGGACTACAGCATGATGGTTCTTTATACATTATTATCATGATGTTAGAGATGCGACGCCTGATCGGCGTGGTCCACTCCGGCGATATATCGTTCAGCGACTAAAGTTTTGGAATACTGTGCCGATAAAGCAAGGCACATCTTCATGTTCGCTGCATGCATGCCATTGGACAATCAAACACTAATAGTTGATTCCACTGCGATTATATCTCTACAATGAGTGTCATAAAATATTTTGCAAAACGATCAATCCTACAGGTGGTGGAGGACAGTCTCATGGAACAGGAAATAGAAAAGCCCTTTGCTAGGCAAATTCTGAAATCAATGCCATTTGGAATCATGGTCACCGACCAGCAGGGCAATATTGCCTGGACCAATGATCTGATGAGAGATCTGATCGATGTCAGCACCTCAGGCAGTGGCCATGGCGCCGCCCAGTTACAACAGGCCGCCGTGACTTTTCTCAACGATCAGCGGTTAATCTCTTTAACTGATCCGGTCGACAGTACCGAGATCTGGATCAGGCATAGTGAATTTCCCATTAAGGATGACACCGGCAGGGCTTTGGCAGTGCATTTCTATGAAGATGTGTCGGAGGCCAGGGACTTACGGCAGCAACGCGATCAACTTGAGGAGAAACTGCAGAAGCTCACCCCGGTTGACCCGCTGACCAATCTGCCCAGCCGCCACGCCATACTTCAATCCCTGACACCACTGGTATCTCTCAGCCGGCGTTATGCCAAGCCACTCAGTATCATCCTGCTGGAAATATCCAACCTCGATCAATTTGACGAGGAGCATGGCGAGCCCACGGCGGGTGAAGTTCTTGTCTCCTTGAGCCGTTTGCTCAAGGATCAGATGCGCTGGGCTGATTTGATCGGCCGCTATGACAATAATCAGTTTCTGCTGGTGCTACCCGAAACCGCCAGGGATGATGCCGTCAAGCTGGTCGATAAAATCCATCCGATGATCTCACAGCTGGATGTACCGGAGTTGCCGTTCGGCCCGGTTGCACTCACACCGAAATATGGAATTTCACAGTGGGCCAAAGGCGATGACATGCGGCGACTTATGCAGCGCGCTACGCAAGCGCTCCATACCGCGCGTGCCACCGAGGCAACGCCTGTAGAGATACTCTGACTGTAATACTGCTGGCGGATCTTACAAAATGATTTTATGTCGGCGTGGAGATATGCAATTCACGCCTGTGGTTGGGATGGTGCCGAAGAGAGGAATCGAACCTCCGACCTACTGATTACGAATCAGTTGCTCTACCGACTGAGCTACTCCGGCGCAAGTATCCCGTTTACCACGGAATTAAGGCGCACACAGTATATCGGGAAGTCGGTACTGCGGACAAGCCGGAAATGATCAGCCAGCAGGATTGCGTTTGCGCACCCTTACCACTACCTCAACGCACTGCACTTCAGTACCTTCCGGCGGCTCGGGCAACTTTGCCACGGTGATTTTATCCAGATCAACATCGTGCAGTTCGCCATTTTCCTCATTGTAGAAATGATGGTGCTGGCTGGTATTGGAATCATAAAAGACCTTGGAAGGATCGATGACAACTTCCTTGACCAGACCCTTCTTAACAAACAAATTCAGGGTATTGTATACCGTTGCCTTGGATACATAGGCCCGTTCTCTGTTTACTTCTTCAAGAATCTGGTCGGCGGATTTGTGAGTATGGCAGGTCAGCAACACCTGGGCGATTTTAATACGCTGGCGCGTCGGGCTGATCTTGTATTTGTTCAGCAAACTGAATATCTGCTCGGGCGCCGCCTGCGGCCCACCGATGCCGGTAATTCTGCTGGTCAATTCGCCATGTGAAAAAGGTAGTACTCTCATATTCGTTTCTCCTTGAGTTAACTACCCTATCGACAGCAACCGTCCGATATTTAGAAAAAAATTAGCGCCTTTAATTCTGTTCAGGCTTACATGGCATAGGGGGAAGGATCTAGAATTGGTCTATCCCCGGTGATGATATCGGTAAGTAGCCTCGCAGAAGCATAGCCGGCCACAATACCATTGCGAAAATGCCCGGTATTGACATAGACCCCATCGAGACGGGGTATCGCACCGATCATAGGTATCCCGCGTGATGAACCCGGGCGTAATCCGGCCCAGTGCTGGATCACATCGGCATGTGACAGACCCGACACTATATCGGTCGCGGCCTGGTGCAGCTCACTGTAGGCCTGCGCGGTAATGGATTTATCAAATCCCGCGTGCTCAAGCGTGCTGCCGACCAACACCAGACCATCCTTGCGTGGTATTACATATCTGCCCTGCTTGAGTACAATGCGTGAGAGCAGCCTCGGCCGGGTTTGCAACAACAGCATCTGACCGCGCACCGGCATAATGTCCGCAGTCATGCCCAGCTTACTCAGCAATAATCCACTCCAGGCACCGCCGGCGATGATCACGATATCTGCGGCATAACTTCCGCGTGCGGTAATCACGGACTGGATGCGCTGCTCACTGATAACAAAGCCAGATACTTCAGCATGCTCGATGACACTGACACCCCGGACGCTGAGGCTGTGATGCAAGGCCTGTAACAGGCGCGGATTGCGCACCTGCCCCACCCCCGGCAACCATAAGGCTTCATCATAACGGTCGGTGATGGCCGGCTCACAGCGATTGATCTGCTCCCGGGTCAGCAATTGCAGTTCTGTGCCGGTACGACGTGCCCATGACGTGGCCTCGTCCCGCTCATCGGTATCCAGGATCAACAAGCCGCACTGAAGATGGTGAAGATCAACGCCAGTTTCATGCAGCAACTCTTCAGCCAGGGT
>MGXL01000137.1:24922-26251 GCA_001801365.1 Gammaproteobacteria bacterium RBG_16_57_12
GTGCGCCTGACTCCAGCGTACCAGTGCTGTAACCGCATCATCATAGCGCCAGGGATAGAGTGGCGAGAGTATCCCGCCACCGGCCCAGGAGGATTCCCGGCCAAGCTCGCCACGCTCAAGTACCATTACTTCGGCGCCAGCACGATGCAGCTCCCGTGCCGTGAGTAACCCGATCAAGCCGCCGCCGATGATGATGCAGTCCGCCATAGCCGCATTTACCCTAACGGACAGGCGTCTGCGCTGCCGCCACGGTCAGGCCTGCGAATCCGCGCTGCCCGCATTTTACTCCGGCAATATAACAGGCGAATTGCAACGCTTCCCTGACGGGCTTGCCGGCCAGGCGGGCGCTGATAAAACCGGCATTAAAGGTATCACCGGCACCAATGGTGTCGATCAACTGTAGGGGTTGATGGGCCGGGCTGTGCAGGAATTCATCCTTCTCGTTCATGGCGTAGGCGCCCTGCCCGCCCCAGCTACAGACAATGGTTGCCGGAATACCATTACGAATATGCTGCAGAAACGATCGAGCATCTGCATAACCTTGCCGCAGGGCGTAGGCCCTGGAGAACAGCAATACATCCACGCCGCCAAACAATTTATCCAGGCCTGGCCGATCCTTTTCCACTTCCAGCGAGATAGGCAAATCAGGCCGCCGCTCCTTGGCCAGGGCGATCATTCCAGCCGTTTCCTCCACCGCCCGGCCCTCAAAATGCAGCCACTGATAAGGCCCAAGATCGATGCGCGCAAAATCCTCGAACCTGTATTCGGGTAGATCACGGTAATGCACAATGGTGCGTGAGCCGTTTTGCTGATTGAGTGTGATATAGGAGGTCGGTACCTTGCCATGCGGCTCGATCCGGCAAGGGGAGATATCGATGGCATACCTGGCCAGGTCCTCGCGGATCAGTCGGCTGTCGGGTTCATTGGCCAGTACCCCGGCCCAGGCACAGGCATGTCCCAGTTGGCTCAGCACCACCAGCGTATTGGTGGCATTCCCGCCGCGGCAGAGGCATTGGCTCAAGGCACGCACCTCGCTGTCTTCCACTGGATAGCCATCAACGGTGTTGATGATATCCAGTGTTGCAATACCCATGCCCAGGATGTGTGCCATTAGGTTACCTGTCTTGACCTTTTACCACCATCGGGAGATGATCATCCAGTCACAACTATACGAAATACGGTCCGTGAACGAGAATATATTTCATATCGCCCTGCGCAGATCCGGCCAATTATGGCTGACAGCCTTGCTGGTTTCATCTCTATTATCCTGTGCGGGCAATAAAAGCAGCGCGCCAAGCACCGTGGCAAAGACGACGGCGCCGGCCACCG
>MGXL01000137.1:26276-36026 GCA_001801365.1 Gammaproteobacteria bacterium RBG_16_57_12
CATACCCGAACCTGTCATTGCATCTCCCCGTGAACCTGAACGGCCACCTGAGAAAAAGTACAGCACGGTACAAATCAGGCCACCGGGAACCATCGCGGGTAGCGGGATCTATGATACTCAGAATGATGCCATGGTCATCTTGCAGAATCCCAGCGATGCACTGGCCAAATTTCCCATGGACAGGCGTCAGGCGGTCAACTGGGTGGAAGCGCTCAGAAGCGGGCTGATCAACCCGCGCCCCAGCCTGACTGGCGAGGGGGAGATGGTTACCATGGACATTGATGTCATCATGAACAACACCGAGTTAATGCCTCATGTGCGGTTTCCCCACAAGACCCACACCGAATGGCTGGACTGCCGCAACTGTCATGACGAGATATTCGCGCCGGTGAATAATGGCAATCCGGTCACCATGACCAAGATTTACAAGGGCCAGTATTGCGGTGTTTGTCATGACAAGGTGGCCTTCTCGCTATTTGTCTGCGAACGCTGCCATAGCGTGCCCCACAAGGAATCGCCCAAGGCGTGGTGGTAAGCCACGCCCTAGCTGCCTGCCGTCCTAAGTCCGACAGGCAGCTAGCGAAGCATCAGCGCCTCATGGAGTCAAAGAACTCGCTGTTGGCCTTGGTCACCTTGAGGCGATCAAGCAGGAACTCCATAGCCGCCACTTCATCCATGGGATGCAGCAGTTTGCGCAGTATCCACATCTTCTGCAGTTCGTCCGAGTCGGTCAGCAATTCTTCGCGCCGGGTGCCGGACCGGTTGATGTTGATCGCGGGGTAAATGCGTTTCTCGGATATTCTGCGATCCAGATGGATTTCCATATTGCCGGTGCCCTTGAACTCTTCGTAAATCACATCATCCATGCGTGAGCCGGTATCGATCAGCGCGGTGGCGATGATCGTCAGGCTGCCGCCTTCCTCGATATTGCGGGCGGCGCCGAAAAAGCGTTTGGGGCGATGCAGGGCGTTGGCATCCACCCCGCCGGTCAGCACCTTGCCCGAGGACGGGATGACGGTATTGTAGGCGCGGGCCAGGCGAGTGATGGAATCCAGCAGGATCACCACGTCGTGTTTGTGTTCCACCAGACGCTTGGCCTTCTCGATCACCATTTCGGCCACCTGTACGTGGCGGGTGGCGGGTTCATCGAAGGTGCTGGAAATAACCTCGCCGCGCACCGAACGGGCCATTTCCGTCACTTCTTCCGGACGCTCGTCGATCAGCAGCACGATGAGATAACACTCCGGATGGTTGGCGGTGATGGAATGCGCGATGTTCTGCAACATCATGGTCTTGCCCGACTTGGGCGGCGACACGATCAAGCCACGCTGGCCCTTGCCGATCGGCGATGCCAGATCAATAACGCGGGCGGTGATGTCTTCGGTACTGCCATTGCCGATTTCCATTTTCAGCCGCTGATTGGCATGGAGCGGCGTCAGATTTTCAAACACCACCTTTTTCTTGGCATTTTCCGGGGTATCGAAATTGATATCATTGACCTTGAGCAGGGCGAAATAGCGCTCTCCCTCCTTCGGCGGGCGGATCTTGCCGGAGACGGTATCGCCGGTGCGCAGATTGAAACGCCGGATCTGGCTCGGTGAAACATAGATATCATCCGGCCCGGCCAGATAGGAACAATCCGCGGAGCGCAGAAAGCCGAAGCCGTCCTGCAATATCTCCAGCACCCCGTCGCCGTAAATGTCTTCACCGCTCTTGGCATGCGCCTTCAGGACGGCGAAGATGACGTCCTGTTTGCGGGCTCGGGCCATGTCTTCGATGCCCATGGACTGGGCGAGATTGATCAAATCGGAAGCGGGGGTTTTCTTCAGTTCAGTAAGATTCATAGTGGTTGATTTCGTGTTGTCAGTAAGGAAATTGGTTGGGGGAAGTATTGAGCCGGAAGGGGAGTCCGATTTGGCATCGGATTTTGTATCAATCTAGCATGTATCAACCGCCGCGTCCAGTTGCCTGCCGGACGCGGCACGATGGTCAGGTATTGCTATCAAGGAATGCTGTCAGCTGTGACTTGGATAAAGCGCCCACCTTGGTGGCTTCGACACTTCCGTTTTTGAAAATCATCAGGGTAGGAATGCCGCGGATGCCATATTTGGGGGGGGTATTGGGATTTTCATCAATATTGAGCTTGGCGATTTTGATCTTGCTGGCATAGTCCGTGGCGATTTCATCCAGAATCGGCGCGATCATCTTGCAGGGCCCGCACCATTCAGCCCAGTAATCCACCAATACGGCACCTTCAGCCTGCAATACTTCCCGTTCGAATGTCTCGTCAGTCACATGAAGGATATGTTCACTCACGTAGTAGAGCTCCTAAATATCGATTGAATACAAATCCTAGCATGTAATTTGAGCTGATGCGAGACACTAATTCAAGCCTTGTGCGCAATTTTTTGTTATCCTTGAAATCCCTATGAGTGAAAGCCATTTATCCGCGACACTTTTTTCCAGCCTGGATTTGCCGGTATCCTTACTACAAGGCATTGAAGATCAGGGATTTTCCCGCTGCACCCCCATCCAGGCGGCCGCCCTGCCTTTAGCCTTGGGCGGCATTGATGTCATGGGCCAGGCGCAAACCGGCACCGGCAAGACCGCGGCATTTCTGCTGGCGGCGATGTCCTATCTGCTCAAGACGCCGGCGGCGGAAAAGCGCCGCCCCAATCAACCGCGCGCCTTCATTCTCGCGCCCACCCGCGAACTGGCCATCCAGATCCACAAGGATGCGCAGTCCCTGGGAAAACACTCCGGGCTCAGCCTGGGCCTGTGTTATGGCGGTACCGGCTATGAACAGCAACGCCAGCAGCTGGCAGAACCCATCGATATACTGATTGGCACGCCCGGCCGGCTGATCGATTTTTTCAAGCAGCAGCTGTTTGACCTGCGCCACATCGAGGTGATGGTCCTGGACGAGGCGGATCGCATGTTCGACCTGGGCTTCATCAAGGACATCCGTTTCCTGCTGCGGCGCATGCCGCCGCCGGATCAGCGGCTGAACATGCTGTTTTCAGCCACCCTGTCCTGGCGTGTCACCGAGCTGGCCTATGAGCACATGAACAATCCGCAACGGGTGACCATTGAGCCCGAGCAGGTGACCTCCAGCAAGGTCACCGAACAGATCTATTACCCCTCGAACAGTGAAAAACTTCCCTTGCTGCTGGGGCTGTTACTCAAGCACAAGCCGCCGCGCGCGATCATCTTCGCCAATACCAAACGCGCCGCCGAGCAGATCAACGCCTGTTTATTGGGCAATAACATCAATGCCGGCATACTGTCGGGGGATGTGCCGCAGCCAAAGCGGCAGAGCCTGCTGAACCGGTTCCAGCGCGGCGAAGTTGCCATCCTGGTGGCGACCGATGTGGCGGCGCGGGGCCTGCATATTCCGGAGGTCAGTCACGTCTTCAATTTCGATCTGCCGCAGGATGCCGAGGATTATGTGCATCGCATCGGCCGTACCGCCCGCGCCGGTGCCCACGGTGAGGCGATCAGTTTCTGCTGCGAGGATTACGCCTTTCATCTGCAGGAGATCGAGGCTTACATCGGGCACAAGATCCCGGCTGAGAAAATCAATCCCGAGCTGCTGGCGTCACCGCTGCCGTCGGCAAAACTCCAGCCCCGGCGGCCACCGAGCGGAAAACCGGCCTCGGCGCCCAAGCGCCCGCGCCGCCGCCATACGCAAACGGACTCCCGGTAACGTCGATCAGAAGCGTTCCACCACCACGCGGTTCTTGCCGGAATTTTTGGCGCGATACAGGGCCTTGTCCGCGCCATCGACCAGCTGCGTACCCGCCACCGTCAGCTCGCGATGGTCATGTCCTGGTACATTCGTGGCCAGACCGATCGATATCGTAACCTGCAGTCGGCTATCGCCCTCCACCTGAAAGGCCCGTTCCGCGATGCTGGCGCGGATGCGTTCGGCGATATCCGTGGCGATGGGTTCCGGCGTGTCGATCAGCAGGGCGACGAATTCCTCGCCGCCATAGCGTGCCAGCACATCGCTGCAACGCAATTGCTTTCTGATGAGGGCGGCGGTCTCCTTCAGCACCACATCCCCGGCGCGATGGCCGTGGTTATCGTTGATGCGTTTGAAATTGTCGATATCCAGCAGCAGGCAGGACAACGGCCCGCCCTTGCGCTGGCTGCGCGTCATTTCTTCCACCAGGCGCTGATCGAAGAAGCGGCGATTGTTGACCGAGGTCAGAAAGTCGGTGACCCCGACGCGCTTGAGGCGTTCGTGATTGGCGGCATTTTCCAGGCAGATCGCGACGATGGCCGCCAGGCGCTCCAGAAAATCGGTGCCGGAGCCGGCGATGAACCGCTCTTCCTTCAGGCTGCCCAGATTGAAACTGCCAATCAGTTCGCCATAGCGGATCAGCGGGATCAGGGCCACGCTGGCCGGCGACATGGCCACAGCGGGGAACAGGGCGCCATGCTGGCCGGTGTCGTAACGCCCCAGCAGCGGCACGGCCGTGGGGCCATACACCCCGTCCAGGTCCTCCAGATCCAGGGAAAATATCAGGCCGGGATAGTCGCCCAGATTGACGCCTTCATCCTCGAGGATATGCCGGATTTCATAGGAAGGATCGACCAGCGCCAGCGTCACGCTGTCCAGCTCGAAGGCGCTGCGGTATTCATTGAGGATGACATTGATCAGCTCCACCAGGGAATTGGGGCTGATCAGACGCAGCTCCAGGGCCTGGAAGCGCCGCATCTTCTGCTCGTTGACGCGCGCCTGATTCAGAAACGCCTTGAGCTGGCGCCTGAGCATCTGGTTTTCGGCGTACAAATCCTGCATCCGGATTATCCTGAATCCCCGATCGACGGTGCTACACCGGCTCAGCGGGCGCCGGCCGTCTCACGCTGCTGCCTGAGCAATTGCTCGAACTGTTCTTTGCTCATGAGCGGTTTGCCTTTACCGGCCAGTTGCACCTCCAGAGCCGCCGCGCGCGCCTGCTTGCCCGCGCCATCCCGCAGGATCATATCATAACGACCCGGCGGAAACCGGGCCGGCACCTGCACACGCAGGTCATGTTTGCCCTCTGCCGTAAAGGTCACTGGAGGCAACAGGGTAACCGAGGCTGGCCGGGTGTCGCCGCCCAGCAAGACGGACTGTCCGGCCAGGGCGATGGCGCCTATTCCCTGCATGGCCGGATAGATCTGGGTCAGGCGTGGCTGCGCCGGCTGGCTGATATCCAGCACCATCAGGCCCTGCTTGGCCGTGCTGAGATAAAGGCTGTCCCCGGATAGCCGCATATCGATGATCTCATCCCCGATCTCGATGGCCGCCAGCGGCTGCGGTTTGTCAGCGCCGACGTCGATGATCTGCACCCCCTGCACGCCATCGGACAGATACATCCTTGCCTCGTCCGCACGCACCAGCCGGGCCGGCCCGCCTGTTTCATAGGCGAACAGCTCCGTCATGTTCAGTGCCAAGACCCGCACACGGCCGGAAGCATTCAGCAGATAAAGCCGGTTTTGTGACAGCCAGAGATCGATGATGTTTCCGGCCGCGACCGCCTGGAAGGCGGGATGCGATGCGCGGTCCCCGGACTGTACATACACCTTGCCCGTGCGGCTGCGCACCACGACAGTATCCTCATTGGTGCGCACCTGAACCACGTCATCCACCAGCCGATGGGTCGCCACCAGCCTGGATTCATGGGGCCGACTGATATCGATCTCGCTCAGGCCCGCGGCGCCGCCCGCCACAAAGAGGCGCCCCCTTTGCACCGCCAGATCCTGGCTGTCACCGGCGAGGTCCAGGCCGTTCAGCCAGATCGGCCCATCCGGATTGTTGACATCGTAAATCTGCACCCCGGCGGTTCCGGTTGCAGTGTAGGCAAACCCCTCCTGGACCAGGATGTCCTGCACCTGTTCCCGGCCATGATAGCTGGCCAAGAGCCGCGGGGTTTCGGGAACACTGACCTCCAGCACCTTGAATCCGCCCCACCAGTCCATCACATAGGCAAGACTATCGACCAGCTCCACGCCCCACGCCGCCCCCGCCGTATCGTAATGGCCCACAAACCGGGGCGCGCGCTTGTCGCTGATGTCGATGATCTGCAAGCCCGCGTCCCAGTCCGCCAGATAGGCGAGCTCCCCCTGGAGTCTGATACCCCTGGCATTGCCCGGCGTGGCAAGCTGGCCGATGGCAACAGGCTGGCGCGGATCGCTGATATCCAGGATGACCAGACCGCGGTCAAAGAAGGTGACATAGGCATGGTGGTCGCGGATGACAATGTCCTCGGCATAGCCGCCCGGATCATAGGCCCCGATCTGGCGGATATTTCCGGGGTCGGTGACATCGAACACCAATACGCCGCTTTTATCATCCGCGGCGAATACATAACCCTGATCGAGCGCCAGGGCCCAGACCTTGCCCGGGGTATCAAAGCTGCCAAGCACGACCGGCGCCGTGATGTTGCTGATGTCGATAATATGAAATCCGCCGCGGTGATCCGCCAGATAGACCCGCTGATCTTGCACCTGCAGGGTATAGGCCAGCCCGGGGGTCGGCACATTGGCGACCAGTTTCATGTTCTGAGGATCGCGGATATCGATGATCTGCAGGCCATGATCATCATCGCCCACCAGGGCATAATCACCCAACAGGGTCACCCCCTTGGCCGAGCCGGGGGTGTGAAACAGGGCCACATGCCGGGGTTGTTCGGGACGACTGATGTCATAGACGTGCAGACCGGAAAACCAGTCGGCCACGTAGGCAAGATGATCGCGGATGGCAACACGGCGGCTGCCACCCTGGTTGGCGCCGATACTGTTGACCGGCGGCAACTGGGCATGGGCAAAATCCAGGGTGATCATCTCGGTGCCGCTGGCGGCGATTACGCCGTCTTGCCCGAGCGCCAGTGCGTCAATTTGCGCCGGCGCCGACCACATGGCCGACAATGTGGGCTGCTCGATCTGCGCCGGATCGAGCAGGAACACGCGCTGATTCCGGTCGGCGACGAGAATCTGCTTCTCGTTCGCCACGACCCGGATGGCGCCAGCCAGTCGGTTATTGCTGCCGACCCAGCGTGGTTGCCGCGGCACATGAACATCCACCACCGTCAGGCCGAATTCATCATCCACCAGATAGGCGTAATCGCCCGCCACATCAATATCTCTGAATGTGGCGCCGGAGGAAAACCGGGCAATTTCCTCAAATGCGGTCTCACCCCTGGCGAGTATGACAAATCCGCCCTGGCCATCCAGGGCATACCCGTAAGCGCCCTGCACACTCATGCGCTGCACGGGATAAGGGAGACGGTATGGGACGATATCCGCCATGGTCTTGTCATGGAGGGTGAAGGCCCACAGCCCGGGCGCATCGGTCAGCACATGGATCCGCTGCCCATCGGCGCTCATATCGATAATCTTGCCGGGCGGAAGGTCTCCCACGAGCGGGGATGGCACCCCCTGCGCATGGCCGAGCCACAGGGCATTTTCATTTGCCAGCAAAAGCCCGCCATCGGTGGACGGCGTGATGGCAGTGAGGCTGGCCGGTACCGCCTGCCGTCGAATCTCCCGGACAGCCGCCGGACGCATGATCAGCTGCATGGTGGCTGCATCGCCAGCCACCGGCAGATGTATCTCCGTCGCCTGGCCGTAGGAGGCAAACTTGACGGCATCCTTAAGCACCGGAGCGGCCACGCTCATGGCGGGAAGCATGGCGAGCGCTATTTTGATCCATTGCATGCTGTCGATCTCTACTGACGATATCACATTCATAAAAAAGGCCCGGAAATCAGACCCCGGGCCTTTGCAGATTATTTGGGCAGGCGGTTAGAGTTTTTCGATCGGCGCCTGACGGGCCTTGCCCACGGCGCGCAATTCACGGGCCAGTTCGCGCGCCTCGTTAAACTCCACACGCTGTGGCTCAAAATGGGTACCGCGGAATTCCTCATCAATCATTTTGATGCGAATAAAGCTGGTCTGATCAGCGGCAAAATTGAAGGTTTTGCTGCCGCTGACGGTGACCGGGTCCGGCTTGCCGCCGACAAAACTCATGGATTTGATGGTCACCGTACCTTCGGTCGGTATTATTCTGGCCAGGATATATTCACCCCGGGACAAGCTGGCCAGCTCCTTGCCGTTGATCTCTATGGTCACGGCATTGTTGGCCAACTGCATGTTGGCATAATTGTTATCCCGCATGAAATACACCGTGGCATGCGGCTCGGACAGTGACAGCGGCATCAGGGGGCTATCCCGATTCACCTTGGTGTAGGACAGACCACAGGAAACCACGCCTGCCAATGCCAGGATGGTCAGACTGAAGATGGTGATCCGGCCCACTCGCTTGATCGTCATTGCTATCCCTCACCCGGTTCCGAAGTTCACACACCATAGCTTGTATTAACTTCTCCTGCCAAGTCAACCATTTGGCCCGCCCATCCGGGGAGTCTTGTCGAAATGGGCGGCCAGGTGTCCATTTTGTGAAGCCGCTCACGGGCCAACTGGCAGACACCTCTCAGCACGATCAGCGGCACTCTGCCACTATTAGTTCACCAAAACATATAACGATTGGAAATTCAGGAAGGAGGAAGTCATGTTGAAGTTGATGCTGTGTATTGGTGCGGGCGCCATAATCATGGATCCCAGCCTGCTGTCGGTGGACTCACTGGTCAAATACCGCGATGTGATACTGTCTTATCTGCTGGCCGTGCTGGTTTATCCCTGGCTGGCCAGACAATTCGAATAACCGTGGCAAGTTAATCCTCTCCATCTTGCCACGCTCGCTCGGCCAGGACCCCACCCCGGACCTGGCCATTTTTTTCTCAGCTTACCGGCTCACCCGCCGCCTGGCGATCGGCATGATAGGACGATCGCACCATGGGTCCGCTGGCGACATGGCCAAACCCCAGCTCGCGGGCCAGCCCGGCCAGCCGATCGAATTCCGCGGGTTCCACATAACGAGTCACGGGCAGGTGATGACGGCTGGGTTGTAGATACTGCCCCAGGGTCAGCCGGTCGCAGCCGTGGGCGCGCAGATCGCGCATCACCTGTTCCACCTCATCGATCTCCTCTCCCAGACCCAGCATCAGGCCCGACTTGGTGGGCACGCCGGGATGACTGGCCTTGAAACGGCGCAGCAGCTCCAGCGACCAGGCATAATCCGCCCCCGGACGTACTGCCTTATACAGACGCGGCACGGTCTCCAGATTGTGGTTGAATACGTCGGGCAGCGCCGTGCCCAGTTGCTGCAAAGCGATCTCCATGCGCCCCCGGAAATCGGGCACCAGGATCTCGATCTGGAGGGCGGGGGATAGTTCGCGCAGGGCGCGGATACAGCGGGCGAAGTGCCCGGCGCCGCCATCGCGCAGATCATCGCGATCGACCGAGGTCACCACCACATACTTCAGACCCATCAGTTTGACGGTCTCAGCGAGCGATTGTGGCTCGCTTTCATCCAGGGGATTGGGTTTGCCGTGGGCGACATCGCAGAACGGGCAACGCCGGGTACAGATCCCGCCCATGATCATGAAGGTGGCGGTGCCGTGACCGAAACACTCGCCCAGATTGGGACAGGCCGCCTCTTCGCAGACCGTGTGCAAACGTTTATCCCGCAGGATGCCCTTGAGCCGCGCCACGGCCGCGCCACCGACACTGGCGCGTATCCAGTAGGGTTTGCGCAGCGGCTGCTCCGCGGGGACCACCTTGATGGGAATACGCGCCGTTTTCGAGGCGCCCTTCAAGGGATTGGAGGGTTTTGCAGATGCTTCCTCCTGATGTTCGGCT
>MGXL01000138.1:0-4626 GCA_001801365.1 Gammaproteobacteria bacterium RBG_16_57_12
CCCTGGAGCAGAAGTTGATCGCACGTATCAAGATGATCAATTTCGACGCCAAGGACGTCGATACCATGATCGTTACAATACCGATCGATTTCTACCCACAATAAGCGCCTGTTGTTAATAGAGCCTGACGACACATTTGGACATTTTGTGGTACCTTTATCTTTCATGGAGTATAGGGAACTACAAAGATGCCCGTTAGAATTACTATCTATTTCCTGATTGCCGTATTGACGTGCCTTCCTGCGGCAGGTTTATATGCCGGTCCGGCAATCCCCCACCTTGCCAACACCTGCGGCGGGTGTCACAGCCTGTATACCCATGGTTATGGCGAGATCCCTTCCCTGGATCGCTATCACAATGCGGATGATCTTTACAAAAAATTGCTCGACTTCAAATCAGGCGCACTTTCATCCACGGTGATGAACAGAGTCTGCCAGGCCTTTGACGACAAGCAGCTCAATGCCATCGCCAGGCTGATCGCCCGCCCAGGCAGGGTAACGCCATGAGCCCCTTGAGCCGGCGTCACTTCCTCAGGCTTCTGGGTGCCTCTTCCGCCACACTGCTGGCGGGCTGTGTGTCCGCCCCCGCGATTATCAGTGGCAGCAAAAATCACCGGGTGGTGATCATCGGCGGCGGTTTTGGCGGGGCCACGGCAGCCAAATATTTACGCCTGGCCAATCCTGAGGCGCAGATCACCCTGGTCGAACGCGATACCTTCTTTATCGCCTGCACTTCCAGCAATCAGGTGCTGGCCGGCATCAAGGATTTTACCTTTTTATCGCAGAGTTACAGCAAGCTGTCCTTTAATTACAACATTCGCATCGCCAATCACACCGCTACCGGCATCGATGCCCAGGCACGCAAGGTCGAACTTTCCAGTGGTGAAAAACTCGATTACGATCGCCTGATCCTCACCCCCGGTATTGATTTTCGCTGGGAGGCTATCCAGGGCTATGATCTAGCCGCTGCGCAGAATTCACCGCACGCCTGGATTGCAGGGGCACAGACCTTGCAACTGCGCAAGCAGCTGGAAGCCATGTCGGATGGGGGTCTGGTGATCATCGCGGTGCCCGCCGGTCACTACCGCGCCGCCACCGCGCCTTATGAACGCGCGGCCATGATGGCCTATTATCTGAAGCGCGAGAAACCCCGCTCCAAGATCATAGTCCTCGACAGTAAGGAAGATTTCCCACAGCGCGATTTATTTGTGCAGGGCTGGAATAAACTCTATCCCGGCATGATCGAGTGGGTGCCCGCCGGCAAGGGCGGCCGGATTACGGAATTCAACAACGGCACGGTGCGCACCGAACTGGCCAGTTTCAAGCCGGAGGTAGCCAACATCATCCCGCCACAACAGGCCGCGGCGATTGCCCATCTTGCCGGTCTGACCGACAACAGCGGCTGGTGTCCGGTCAATCCACTGACCTTTGAATCGACCCTGCAGCCCGGTATCCATATCATCGGCGATAGCTGCATTGCCGATGATATGCCCAAAACCGCCAGCGCCGCCAATTCACAGGCCAAGATCTGCGCCAGTGCAGTGGCCGCTCTGCTCGATGGTGGCAAGGCGGAGGAGCCGGCCTATATCAATATCGGCTATACGCAGTTGTCACCGGACTACGGCTTTTCCGCTGTCGACTTTTATCAGCTGCAAAATGGGCGTATTACTCGACAGGCGATGGGGGGCGGCAGCACGCCGCTGAATGCCTCGGCGGAACAATTGGCCAGCGAGGCCTACTACGCCGATGGCTGGTATAGGAACATCATCGCCGATTCTTTCAGTTGACAGGCGCGCGCCAAGCCAAAATCAGATAACGGTCACGTCCTCGGCCTGCGGGCCCTTCTCGCCTTGCACCACTGAAAACTCGACACGTTGGCCGTCATTGAGCGCCTTGCGTCCCTTGCCGCGGATGGAGCGAAAGTGAACGAAAATTTCCTCGCCGTTATCACGGGTGATGAAGCCAAATCCCTTGACGCTGTTGAACCACTTGACCGTCCCGGTCTCGCGGGGTGCAGTCTCGCCCTTCGTCTCGGGCGCCGCCGGGCGATTGGCCATGGTCAGCACGATCAGTGACCCCACGTATATACCCAGGAACAGCACCAGAACATTCACGCCATAAAACACCAGCGGGCTCAACTGCTCATAAGAGGCATAGACACTGAAGGCTACATAAGAGGCCGGTAGGGACAGTAAAATGCTGATCAGCAGACTGCGGATAAAAAGTTTATTTTCACTCATGAGAATCTCGAATCACTCGACTGGAATGCGCATCATTCTACACGAATCATGAATTGATTACTCCGGATAACATCAATTCCAAAGGCCGATGAAAATTCAAAGCCAAATCGCTACAATATCCGCCACACCACCAGCGGCGGAACACCCCATGCACGACTATCAGCGCGAGTTTCTCGATTTTGCCATCGGCATCAATGTACTGCGCTTTGGCAGTTTTACCCTGAAGTCCGGCCGCCAGAGCCCCTATTTCTTCAATAGCGGCCTGTTCAACTCTGGCGCCGCGTTGGCCAGGCTGGGGCATTATTATGCCCATGCCATCGAACACTCCGGCATACCCTACGACATGCTGTTCGGCCCCGCCTATAAGGGCATCCCGCTGGTGGCGGCCGCCGGCATTGCCCTGGCCGAGCAGTATCAGCGCGATGTTCCCTATGCCTTCAACCGCAAGGAGGCCAAGGACCATGGCGAAGGCGGCATTACCGTCGGTGCGCCGCTCCAGGGCCGGGTGTTGATCATCGATGATGTGATCTCGGCCGGGACCTCCGTGGCTGAATCGATCGCCATCATCCGGGCCGCCGGGGCCACGCCGGCCGGCGTGGTGATTGCCCTGGACCGGCAGGAACGCGGCAAGGGGGACTGTTCCGCCATCCAGGAAGTTGAACGTCTCCATGGCATCAAGGTCGCCAGTATCGTCAAACTAGCGGAATTGATTGAATACCTCGCGCAAAAGCCGGAGCTGACTGCTTCCCTGGCCGGTATCCGGGCCTATCGAGACCAATACGGTACCTGACCTCCCACAGTCGGCATGCCTAGGCCGACTCACTCCCAGTCGATCGCTATTTTCACGCTTCATTCAGTAAGTGTGTGCTCACATTTCATGCTGCCATAAATATTTTTCCAAATCCTCATTGACATACTAGTTGAGAATGCTTATCGTTAACTAATATCGTTATTGATAGTAATTCTTATTCGCGCGGTATTTCATGAGCACCCCTAAAACCAGACTCCGGCTGAGTGACATCCCCGTGGTCATCGGCTTCCTGAATCAGAGGGCGCCGTCCTCACGCACATTGGCCGAATCTATCGAGGCCTTTTTCGTCCGCCACCGCGAGCGCCTGGTCTGGGTGCATGCGGGGATGTTTGTACTTTTCATCATCCTGCTGTTCGTGCCGCTGTTTTTGCCCGAGCCCTCGGACGGCGACACCATTGTCACCCACTTCACCCTCACCGCCAATTTTCTGCTGTGGGGCATCTGGTTTCCGCTGGTGTTCCTCTCGGTGATCTTCACCGGCCGCAGCTGGTGCGGCCTGTTGTGCCCGATGGGCGCGGCCTCGGAATGGGTCAACAGCAAAGGGCTGCAGCGTCCGATCCCGGCCTGGATACGCTGGGAAGGCACGCCGGTCGCCAGCTTCATCATCATCACCATCCTGGGCCAGACGGTCGGGGTGCGTGATCATCCGGAAGCCATCGCCGAGGTATTTGGCCTCACCCTGCTCCTCGCCATAGTCATCGGCTATGTCTATGGCAGGAACAAGCGCGCCTGGTGCCGGCACCTGTGCCCCATCGGCCTGCTGCTCGGCGTATTTTCGCGCCTGGGGGCCGTGCAGTTCACTCCCAAACGTAAACAGGCCGGCGGAGACGCCTATCAGGAACGCGGTCTGTGTCCCACCATGATTCATATCAACCGCAAGGAGGAATCCCGTCATTGCATTGAATGCTTCCGCTGCGTCCATCCCACATCCGGCGGCGGGCTGACGCTGCGGCTGCGCCGGCCTGGCGAGGAAGTGGAGCAGATTCATCGGCACAATCCCAACCCGGCCGAGATATGGTTTCTGTTCCTGGGCACCGGCGCGGCGATCGGCGGATTTCTGTGGCTGGTGCTGCCCTGGTTCCAGACCTTGCGGCAAGGCATCGGCGAATGGTTCATCGATCAGGGCTGGTTCTGGATCGGAGCATCCGGGCCGGCCTGGCTGATGAGCGTGCATCCACAGCGGCGCGAGGTGTTCAACTGGCTGGATTTCATGATGATCGTCGGGTTCATGCTGGCCTGCATGGTGCTGCTGACCGCCCTGCTCGCGCTGACCACCTGGCTGGCGGCCCGGCTGGCGAAAAAACTTTCCGGCAGCAGCGGATCACACCGGCGGTTTGTCGAACTCGGCTATCAATATGCGCCGGTGGCCATGGTCTCCCTCCTCATCGGTCTGGGCGGCGAGCTTTTCGAATCACTGCGTTTGATCGGACTGGACAGCCGGGGCATCGGCTATATCAAGGGCATGCTGTTCCTCATGGGGTTCCTGTGGAGCCTGCACCTGGGCAAACACATTCTGCTGAGGCAGGGCGTACCCGGCCGCTGGCTCTGGCTGCCACTGCTGCCTGGGGGCCTGGGC
>MGXL01000138.1:4819-8423 GCA_001801365.1 Gammaproteobacteria bacterium RBG_16_57_12
GATAGAAAAGCATGGAATGGAAATAGCCGCCGTGTATTTACAGGCGGTGAAAATGGACCCCGAGATGCCCATGCTCCATGCCCCGGGCGATATTCACCTGGAGGCCGACATCCATGCCGCCAGGAATTATAAACATGGCTTTGCGGAGAACGCCTGGATTCCCTATCTGGACATCACCTACAGCCTGCGCAAGAAAGGCTCGGACTGGGCTGCGGTCGGCAGATTCTTCCCCATGATCGCCGCGGATGGGCCGCATTATGGGGACAATCTAAAACTCGACGGGCCAGGCGTCTATGAGCTGACCTATCATATCGCCCCGCCCAAGAGCAATGGCTTCCTGCGTCACACCGACAGCGAGACCGGGACGGAGGCCTGGTGGCAACCCTTTGACGTGCACTACAGCTTCAAATATATCGGCACCGGCAAGAAAGGCGGGTATTGATCGAGGCTAAATAAGTGTTGCATGTTACCGATAACAAGTCAGTTGGCTGCCTAAGCAGGCGCTGCCGGCACTAAATATAAACTTTTGTGGGAAATTTTACTCATGATCAAATCTCTCAAATTACCTTTTGTCATGGTCGCCGCTGGCACAATCTGCCTGCCGGTTTCCGGCCTGGCCCAGGACCTGCGCGCCGTCACCCTCAATGGCCTTGTCGAGGTGGAGGCCACCGGCAGCGAAACCTTTGCCGGGGTCAAAAGCAGTGACATCACCCTGGCCACGGTCGAGATTGCCATCGGCGCGCAGATCAACAGCGCCGTGGACGCCACCATCGTGTTGCTGCATGAAGACGATGATACCGAGCCGATGGAGCTGGATGTGGGCATCATCCGCATTCATCCCGAGGGCGCGCCCTTTATCATCGAAGCCGGCCGACTCTATGTGTCCTTCGGCCGGTTTGAAACCAACCTGATTTCCGATCCGCTCACCCATGAAATCGCCGAGACGCGCGAGGCGGCCATCAGCTTCGGCGTGACGGCAGGCGGCTTCTACGGGTCATTTTATACCTTCAACGGCGAGATCGATGAGGCCGGCGCCAATGCCGGCGAGGATTTGCAGTTTGGCGCCGCCCTCGGATTTGCCATGGAAGGAGAGGGTACGGCACTGGATGTGGGGGTAGGTTATATCAGTGCCCTGAATGATTCCGATACTTTGCAAGAACGATTCGACATGGATGGCGATGGTATCTACAGCGCCATTCAGAACTATGTCGGCGGCTACAGCGCCCACCTGGCCTACAGCCAGGGTCCGTTGAATGTGATTGCCGAATATGTCACCGCCGCCGATCCCTTCGACAGCGCCGAGCTGACCTTCAACGGTCAGGGCGCTGAGCCCAGCGCCTATAACCTCGAGCTCGGTTACAACTTCGAGCTGGGCGGCAAGGCCGCCACGCTCGCCATTGCCCAACAGGCCACTGACGAGTCACAGGCTTTAGGCCTGCCGGAAACCCGCGCCCTGCTGGGCCTGTCGATGGAACTCTATGAGGCAACCTGCCTCGCTGCCGAATTTGCCAGGGACGAGGATTACTCAGTTAACGATGGCGGCACCGGCAACAGCGCCAATACCTTCACCCTGCAACTTGCTGTAAGCTTCTAGCCCCGATCCGTTTGCTGGCCGCTAAGGTGGTGGCGGACGGCAACATTCTCATGTTTAATATTGTTGCCACAGGCACACTGTTTGGAGACGATTCATCGACACGTCATTCCTCATGAAACGGAGACATTTTCTGTTCGGGCTGGGCGCCTTTGGCCTAAGTTTCGGCGGCCTGCGCTACTGGCCTGATGAAGGCATCTGGAATCCCTGCGCCGCCGGGGGACTGCCTGAGGCGCTGGCCAGACATGAGCTGGTCAGCAAGATTTGGGAGGGGCTCGACACGCGGCAGCTATGGGACTGTCACACCCATCTGATCGGCAAGGGAGACAGCGACAGCGGCATCTGGGTGAATCCAAATATGGATTCACTGCTGCACCCCATTCAGTATGTACAGTTTCAGTTCTATCTCAACGCGGCCTGCGCCGCCGGCGCGGCCAGTGTCGATGAGGGCTATGTGAACCGGCTCATGGCGCTCAACCAGGATCTGGCGCCGGGCAGCAAACTCATGCTGCTGGCCTTTGACTATCATCATGATGAAAACGGCGAGCGCATCACCGAGGTCAGCCCATTTTACACCCCGAATGAATATGCCGCGCGGCTGGCGCGACAGCATCCCGAACACTTCGAATGGATTGCCTCCATTCATCCCTACCGCAGGAACTGCGTGGAGGCGCTGGAATGGGCCGCGGCCAATGGCGCGCGCGCCGTGAAGTGGCTGCCCGGCGCCATGCGCATCGATCCCTCCTCGGCGCTGTGTGACCGCTTCTACGACGCGGCGCTGCGATTGAAGATTCCGCTGCTGGTACATAGCGGCAGTGAACATGCCGTGCACGTGGAAGGCTTGCAACAGTTGGGGAACCCGCTGTTGCTGCGCCGGCCGCTGGATCGCGGGGTGAAGATCATTCTGGCCCACTGCGCCTCGCTGGGCAGTAGTCCCGACATCGACCAAGGGCCCGATGGTCCCGAGATACCCAACTTCGAGCTGTTCACCCGCCTGATGGATGAGGCGCAATATAGAAATAATCTCTTCGGCGACATCTCCGCGGTGACCCAGGTCAACCGTGATGCCGCCATTATCGCCGAAATCATCCGCCGCCAGGATTGGCATCCGCGATTGTTGCAGGGATCCGATTATCCCCTGCCCGGCGTCATGCCGGTGTTCTCCCTGGATATGTTCGTCGGGCCGGGTTATCTGCAACAGCAGGAGGCGGACTTCCTGTCACAGGTGCGGGTGTACAACCCGCTGCTGTTCGATATCGGGCTCAAGCGACTGTTGCAGGCCGATGGACTGCGCCTGGGCAATACTGTTTTTGAAACACGCCGCATGTTTGCGGCAGCGGGGTCGGTGTAGTAGTTTTTACAGGGGTTGCAGATAAGGGCACCTCTAAAAATTCGATCAAGACGCGGGGGCAAGGCGGAAATGCGCGAAAAAGCGCAGTGTACACGTAGTACATGAGCATTTTGAGCGCATTTCCAACGCGGCCATCGTGGCTTCAGCGGATTTTTAGAGGTGCCCATAAGCAGATTCCCTGGATGCATGCGTATAGGATTACAGCAATAGAGGATCTCTCAATGGAAATACAATGGTGGTATTGGATCGTGCTGGGTATCGCGCTCCTGCTTGCAGAACTCGCCATACCGGCATTTGTCCTGCTGTGGTTTGGCGCCGGCGCATTCGTGGTGGGGCTGCTCGCTGCCCTGACGGATATCGGGTTCGGCGCACAGGTGATGACATGGGCCGTGGCTTCGTCGATTCTCACCGCCGTGTGGTTCAAATTTTTCAAGAATCCCGATCGCACCAAGTCCGGGCAGTCAAAGGAAGCCTTCCTGGGTGTCATAGGCGTGGTCACCAAGGATGTCTCCGAAATGACCCGCGGCGAAATCGAGTTTCAGCGTCCGGTACTGGGATCAGTCAGATGGCCGGTGATCAGCGATGAGTCCATCCGCGCCGGCGACAAGGCCAGGATCGTCGATGTATTGGGACAGATACTCAAGGTCGCTCCGGTTTCCGAT
>MGXL01000139.1:0-1752 GCA_001801365.1 Gammaproteobacteria bacterium RBG_16_57_12
GTTATAAGACTCTATAAGCCAGAAGAATCAAGCTTATTCCCCTCAATCTCAATTCTTTCCTTGTTTGCTATCTCTTTTAAATTTTGATCTGTGTAACGTATATCAATAGTTGTATCCATAAAACCGCTACACTTCGTAACAATAACCCTGTCCCCATGATCAATCATCTCGGCATCAAACAGATTCATCGCTAAATCCTTTTTCTTTGGCTGGCCATATTTCTTCTTCAAGATTTCCATAATAACTTCTTGTTCTTTTTTGCATATAGGGTCATTCTGCATCGTTCCAATTCCCCATATGCTGTAAATCTTGTGGGTTTTTGGAGTGATCATCACGTAATATTTTGAGAATGAGCGAAAAGTGTTCTCGGGGTTAAATTGAAACATAGGTGTGCCATCAGTTAGCTCACCTTTACCAATGGCTGAAGAAGGCTCAAATACCTGACCTAATTCCTTGCCAAAAGCCCCGCCGATCTTTTCTGCAGTGAATGCTTGATTACAAAAAAGCATCAACAAGACTGCTGGCGTGATAATAGGTTTCATGGTTTCTCCTTTTTTCCATATCTAACGGGACGTGAATTTAGAGGAACCCCAGCGCGAGGGTGGCGTTCGATTTGCCGCTCGAAGCCCCAAGCGGGCTCAGCCACGAAACAGTGAAGGTGTCATGATGCACCCTCATCTGGAATTGTAGCAGCAGGGATAGATGGCGGCGCCTCTTTTGCCGACTTGGCCCGGAGTGCATTGCTTGCCGCCCTTGAAATTTTCTTCTTGGCTTCGTCGGCTTTTTCTCCTTCAATGATTTCTCTCTTGAGTACGTCACTTACCAGAACGGATTTGATTTCATCCGTATCAATTCGAGCGTCTGGAGATAATCGGCGAAGTTCTCGACGGATAACATCAAGAACAGGCTCAGTAAGGACAACGGCGCCCAACACGTACCGGCTCAACGCTTGTTTGTGTGTGTGGTAATCGCCGAGGACGGATCGAATCCAACCCTCTTTGCACCAAAGATATAGAAGCTCTATGTCGCGCTCCAATTTGTGATTAAGACATGAAAAATCAACATCGATTACAAGTTCCTGCTGAATGGGCTTTGTGAACTGGATTCTATATACTCGCCAGATCATGCCATTGGTCAGGAGAACCCAATCGACACCCTGATTTGCCGCGTAGTCGACGGCCTGTTTCACATGTTGATCTTTGAGATCCAGGCCGATCGCTTTTACTTCAATGAGTGTTGCGATGACACCGTTGAGTTTCGTCGCTAAATCGCAGTAGTTGCCACGGATAGCGAACTCTGATGTGACTTCAGAATATTTGTCATACCCGAACACATCCGCAAGCATGTCTTTGATAATGGTTACGGTGTCCGCTTCATTAACATCTCGTGACCGTGCAGATACCAGGATCGGTTGGAACTGCTTAATTCCTGCGACTAGTCGCTCGTAGACTTTTTTTGGAACAGTGGGCATATATTCTCCTTCCTTTTGCCTTTGAAGTCGGGCTGCGCTGGACTATCTGGATTAACCTAACATAGACATGCTAAAAGACGTATTATTTTACGTCAATATAAATTATTATCAGACTTTAACTAGCGATCATAATTGAATCAACAGTTGATCACGTACAAACGGTGTGCAGCTAGGCACAATCGAATAAGATTACCGGCTCCAACCGCCGCTTAAATTCCCGCAATATGGATGATCTACAATAGCGACATGTCCGTCCAGCTCCTGCCCAGCAGCCCTGAGAT
>MGXL01000139.1:1777-23779 GCA_001801365.1 Gammaproteobacteria bacterium RBG_16_57_12
GGTTCCGGCAAGACCTGGCAACTGGTCACGCGCATCGTCCGTCTGCTGCTGGACGGCAACCGTCCGGAGTCCATTCTGGCGATCACCTTCACGCGCAAGGCGGCGGCGGAGATGCTGGTGCGACTGAATGAGCGCCTGTTTGAGCTGGCCTGTCTGGATGATGCGGGGCTCATGGATGCGCTCGGGAAGATGCAGCTCACGCCCGATGAGCGGACGCTGGCCCGCGCGCGGAATCTCTATGAGGAATTATTGTGCGCGCCGCGCACGGTGCGCACCTCGACCTTTCATGCCTTCTGTCAGGACATTCTGCGCAATTTTCCGCTGGAGGCGGATGTGCCGCCCGGTTTTGAATTGCTCGACAAGACCGGCGATCTGATCAGGGAGGCCTGGGCGGCACTATTCAGTGAAGCGACGCAATTGCCGGATGGCGCGATCGCCAAGATCCTGGAGGATCTTTTCGAAATCTGTTCGGGTCTACATGGCACCCAATCCTTGCTCAACAGCTTTCTGGAACATCGCGGTGACTGGTGGGCCTTTACACAGGGCGCCGCTGATCCAGTTGGCCACGCCAGTGGAATTCTGCAGGGGCAGCTCGGTATCGATCCGGCCCATGATCCGCTGATGAATTTCCCGGCCCCGGACCTGAAGGCGCTGCTGGCCGAGTTTGCCGCGCTGCTGGCCACGCACGCGACTCAGACGAACCTGAAATATCAGCAGTTGATCATCACGGCGCTGCACGAGCTGCCCACGGCACCACTGCGGTACGAAAACATTAAAGAGGCCCTGTTTACTGGCGAGGGGACGCCACGCCTGCGCAAGGTTTCCGGAGTTCAGGCCAAGGCGCTGGGCGAGGCCGGCGTGACGCGTATCCTGGAGCTGCACGAGCACATCGTCCGTGCCCTGCAGGCATTGGAAGATCAACTGAACAGCCTGGCCACCTATCGGATATCACAGGCCTGGTTCAGCGCGGGCAGCCGTCTGCTGGAGCACTTTCAGCGTATCAAGGCAGAGCGGCGCCTGCTGGACTTCACCGATCTGGAGTGGCAGGCCTATCTATTGCTGTGTCATGAAGACAATGCCCACTGGATCCAATACAAGCTGGACCAGCGCATCAATCACCTGCTGGTGGATGAATTCCAGGACACCAATCCGACCCAGTGGCACCTGTTATTGCCGCTGTTGCAGGAGCTTGAGGCCGGTGATCCTGAACGGCGCCGCAGCGTGTTTCTGGTGGGCGACAGCAAGCAGTCCATCTACCGGTTCCGGCGCGCCGAGCCGCGTCTGTTCAATCAGGCGCAGCGCTGGTTACAGGAGCACCTGGCCGCGCACAGCTTTCCTCTGGCCACCTCGTGGCGTTCCTCGCCGGCGGTGATCGCCTTCGTCAACCGGTTGTTCTCAACGACGGCGCTGGCCGAACAACTGGACAACTTCACCCCGCACACCACGCACCGTGATTACTGGGGTCGGGTGACGCTGTTGCCGCTGTGTGATAATCCGGTGATGGAGATTGCTGCCCAGGACGCCGAGCTGCGCAATCCGCTTCGCCGCCCACGTCAGATCATCCTTGACCAGCGTCATTATCAGGAAGGTCAAGGCATCGCGGCGACCATACTAAACCTGCTGGAGACCCAAAGCGTCATTGATGAGAACTCCATGGCAAGGCCTTTGCACCCTGGCGATATCATGATCCTGCTGCGCAATCGCAATCATGTGCATGATTATGAGCGCGCGCTGCTGGAGGCAAACATCCCCTTT
This sequence comes from Gammaproteobacteria bacterium RBG_16_57_12, assembly GCA_001801365.1. Classification (GTDB taxonomy): domain Bacteria; phylum Pseudomonadota; class Gammaproteobacteria; order RBG-16-57-12; family RBG-16-57-12; genus RBG-16-57-12. The sequence continues at coordinate 3,533 of MGXL01000139.1, forward strand.
GTCGGCGCCGACCGTGGCACCTTGCTGCAATGCCTGGAAATCCATGACATGGTCTCCCTGCTGGAAACCCTGGTCACACCCTATGACAATCTGGCCGTGGCGACGGTATTGCGCAGCCCCTTGTTCGGCTGTAGTGATGAAGACCTGATCCTGCTGGCCAGCCAGCCGGGTGAGGCCCTGTGGATGAAACGTCTGATGACTGTGGCCGCTGATCAACCGCCCGGTTCGCCTCTGGCGCGCGCCGCCCACCAATTGGCGCATTGGCGGAATCTGGCGGGCCAGCTCCCGGTTCATGATCTGCTGGATCGCATTTATTGTGAGGGTGATGTCCTCTATCGTTACCGCTGTGCCTTCCCCGATCACCTCCAGCATCGCGTCCAGGCCAATCTCACCCGATTCCTGGAACTGGCGCTGGAAATCGACAGCGGCCGTTTTCCGTCTCTGGTGCATTTTCTGGTGCGTCTGGGTGAATTGCGCGAGCACGCCCAGGAAGCCCCGGACGAAGCGGTTGCCCTGAGTGGTGAACAGCGTGTGCGCCTGATGACCATCCATGCCGCCAAGGGCCTGGAGGCGCCGGTGGTGTTTCTGGCCGACAGCACCAGCAGCAGTAACAACACTACGGCATTCCGCGCCCTGATCGATTGGCCGGTGGAATCGGAGCGCCCGCACGGCATGCATATCACCGGCAAGACGCTCGACCCCTACAGCCAGCGGCGCGTGGAACAGGAGATCGTGGCCGATCAGCGGGAAGAGACCAATCTGCTGTATGTGGCTGTGACACGGGCCAGGCAATATCTGTTTGTCTCGGGCTGTAGACCCAGCAAGGGTGATCGGCTGGGCTGGTATGGCGCAATCGCCGGCAGCTATGAAATGGTATGCATTCGGAGAATTGATAAACACCATCAACTGGATGCCTCCAGTCTGGACGACCAGGTCATCCTGGAACAGCATGGCCATAAAATGGTATGCCTTCGGAAAATAGATAGACACCATAAAATGGTATGCCCTCGGAAAATAGATAGACACCATGCACCGCCCCTGCCGGCGGGCACGCCTGTCGCTGCCGCAACAACATATTCAGTCGATCCGCGTCTGGGTTCCGTCATTGCAGACCGGCGCCTGTTCAGGGAGATCGCTCCGAGCCGCAGCGCATCGGCAATCCATACCGGCGAGGAAACTCCAGGAGAGGATGGCCGACAGCGTGGCCTGCTCATCCATTACATGCTGGAACAATTATGCCGGCAGCACGATAGCAAAACGCAGGCGGTTTTTCTCAATGACATCGCTGCCCGTTTTGCCCGGAACAGTGATGATGAATTGCTGAAGGTGTGCTGGGATGAAGCCGTGAATGTTTTCCGCCATCCCGAGTTGCAGATGATCTTCGATCCTGCCCGCTATCAGTCGGCCTATAGCGAAGTACCCATCCAGTATCGCCAGGGAGGCATGACCGTCCATGGCATTATCGACCGCCTGGTCATGGCGCAAGACCGTTTATTACTGATCGATTATAAAACCCACGCCCTTGTTGACCCCGCGCGTCAGGATGAAATTGCCAGGGAATATTATGAACAAATGCACTGGTATGTTGAGGGGGTCCGGCGGCTGTGGCCCGGGCAGGTCATACAGCCCATGCTGCTCTTTACCCATACCGCCCGGTTACATCACTGCCCGGTGTGATCACCGCGTTTATTTACCTTCGAGCATCTTGGCCAGGGTATCGGCCGGCACATAACCGGGCAAGGTCTTGCCATCTTCCAGCACCAGCATCGGCGTGCCACTCAGATTCAACTCGCGCCCGGCCTGATAATGCATCTCCACGGGGTTATCACATTTTTTCGGCTCAGGCTCCTGGCCCAGCTTGGCTGTGGTCAAGGCCTGCTGGCGGTCCTTGGCGCACCACACCGACACGGCCTTTTCATAGGAATGGGATTCCAGACCGGCGCGTGGATAGGCCAGGTAGCGTATCTTGATGCCCTGCTCCAGGTACTTGTCCATCTCGGAGTGCAGGCGACGGCAGTAGCCACAATCAATGTCCGTGAACACGGTCACCGTGTGCTTCACCTTCTTGGGCGCATAAACGATCATCGAGGATTCGGGGATCTTGTTGATGACCTGTAGCCGTCCCTTGGTGCGTATCTGGTCAGACAGGTTGACCTGTGCCTTCATGTCGATCAGGTCACCTTCCAGCAGATAGCGCCCATCTGCCGTCACATAGATCACCTGCATGCCATAGGCGACTTCATAAAGCCCCGGGATGACACTGGCTCGGATAGTGTCAGGCTTGCGATCGGGCACCAGTGTGGACATGATCCTGGTGATCTGTGCCAGGTCATTATCCGTTGACTCGGCCCCGGCGGGCAGGGCGATTGCCCATGTCAGGCAGATAACAAAAATAAATTTATGCATGGTGTGTCTCGCAAGTTTTGTAAGAATTTGAGCTGCTGTTATCCCGCTGTGTTAATACTGAGAAGGGCGGTAAATAGTGCGCACACCCACATCCCTTAAGTCCCTTCTCCTCGTGGGAGAAGGACAGGATGAGGGCCGGTTTTGCGCTGTTTTGCCCTCACCCCGGCCCTCTCCCGCGGGGAGAGGGAGAAAAGCGACGCGCACCATTTATCGACCAGATCAGTAACCTCATTCGACCAGCGCCTTGATGATAAATTCATCACCCGGCACGGTTATTCTACCTATCCCCGCGGATGATGTCGCGCATGCAGATCCTTGAGACGCTCTCTGGCAATATGGGTATAGATCTGGGTGGTCGACAAATCGCTGTGCCCCAACAGCATCTGCACGGCACGCAAATCCGCGCCGTGATTCAGCAAATGAGTGGCGAAGGCGTGGCGAAGGGTGTGAGGTGACAGGTGTTTCTGTATCCCGGCCCGGCGGGCATGACGCTTGATCACGTGCCAAAAGGCCTGCCGGGTCAACTCGGTTCCCCGTCTGGTGATGAACACCGCCTCACAGGCCGGACCACGGGTCATGGCCGGCCGGGATTCGCCGAGATATCGCTCGATCCAGCTGATCGCTTCACCACCCAGCGGCACCAGCCGCTCCTTGCTGCCCTTGCCCAGTACCCGCACCACGCCCTGGCGCAGATTGATCTGCCCCAGACCCAGCGTCACCAGTTCGGATACACGCAGCCCGCTGGCATACATCAATTCCATCATGGTGCGATCGCGCAGGCCGATGACATCCCCGACCGGCGGCATCAGCAATAATTTTTCCACTTCCTCTTCGGTCAAGGTCGCCGGCAGGCTGCGGCCCAGCTTGGGCGCATCGATACGCGCGCTGGGATCTGCATCAAGGCGTTTTTCCCGCACCTGATATTGATAAAAACGCCGTAGACTGGATAACAGGCGCGCTGTGGAGCGTGGCCGTGTGCCCTGCTGCACCCGTTGCGCGATATACTCCAGCAAATGTTCGCGCCGGGCTTGGTGCAGGTGAGTCTCATGATGCCGGCGCAACCAGCGCGCCAGGCCTTCCAGATCACTGCGATAGGCCTTCAGCGTGTTCCCGCTCAGGCCGCGTTCCATCCACAGGGCATCGAGAAAACTTTCCAGCATGCCAAGATCATCGGGATGCAGCGCCTGGACAGCCGGATCATTCATCATGCCGGTACTATTGGCCACGGGCTGACTCGTGTTGTAACAGCCACTGTTTGATCGCCAGCATCTCACCCTGCAATTGACCGCAATACCCGCCGCGCCCCTGGCGCGCCAGCACCCGGTGGCAGGGCACGATAATCGGGATCGGATTGTTGCGGCAGGCATTGCCGATCGCGCGCGCCGAGGTGCCCAGCGTGCCGGCCAGCTCTCCATAGGTAAGCGTTTCACCCGGCGGAATGGCCTGCAAACAATGCCAGACCCTTTGCTGAAACTCGGTCGCCGTAAACGACAGCGGCAGATCGAAGCGATACCCCGGGGTCAGGAAATAGTCGCGCAATTGTGTGACGACCCGTTGCGCAACTTGGGTGCGTGGTGATTGCAGCGCGGTATCTTCCGGCAGAAAATCAATGGACAGCAGTTGCTGCCCGTTGGTATGGATCGCCAGTCTGTTATAGACCGATGCCAGCGGCGTGGCCATCACGGCATCGGGCTGAGTGTTAGTGGATGGATACATTGGAGGATTCCGCTTCACGCAAATTGTCCAGACGGATATGAATCATGTTTCGTGTCCCGGCATCCAGTTCCCTGCCGAGCAGGCGGCGATAGATCGCGGCGGCGTCGGTCAACTGCCCTGCCCTGGTCAACATATCCGCCGCCTGCATCAAGGCCAATACGGGCACGGTTTGACCAGCTTCCTGCCCACCCCGGTTGGCCGCCTTGAGATACAGCGCGGCGGCATCGTCATAATCCCCCATGGCACGTTTGGCATCCGCCATCCTGAACAGGAGATCGTGCTGTAGCTGTTTATCATCCAGCCGGCCCCAGAGTTCGTCATACAGCCCAAGGGCCGTCGCCGATTGGCCAGCATCGTGCAGCAGATGGATGGTCTCAACCAGCGGCTTTATCCAGTGCTGGTCCAGTGCGGGGTGATCCTGCAATAACCTCTGCAATATCTGACCCGCCGTAGTGTAGTCTTCAATGCCCACATTCACCCGGCTGGCCAGCAGCCGCCAGGCTACCTCGTCCATGCCTTCCGGCGCCTGGTCCTGCCCGCGCAGCAAATCGGCCGCCAGCCTGGCGTTGTCTTCCCGCATGGCCTGCTCTGCCAGAAGCGCGCGGGCCAGCGCGGGGATGCCGGGCAGCGTCTGGTACTGTTCAGAGCCAAGATATAAGGACCAGAGCAGATCCTGGTCAGCCGCGTCCCGCAAGGTATTGATGAATCGATGTTGGAAAAAGTTGCGATTCTCGTCCAGCGCCGAATGCCGTGCCAGGGCGGCGAACAGGGCGCGCGACTGCACAGGACTATCGGCGTAACGGCTGGTGGCCAGTTCAAACCAGCCCTGGTCATCGCCGATCAGTAGTTGGGCCTGATTGGCCAGTTCTTCGGCATAGCTGTCATACGCCTGCCATAGTTGTGCGGCCGTCGGCAATTGCAAACTCGCCTGAGGCGTGATGCGCCTGGATAAGGCAACAACCTTCTCCATGGCGCTCAGGGTGATGAAACTGTCCCGGCCCGCTTGTGAAGCTTCATACAGGCTCAGCCACAGCAGCATTTGCGACCAGTCATCCTTGGGTAAGGCATGATCGGCCAGCACCGGCTGGACCTGGGCTATGATCTCGTGGGCCGGTTGGCCGCCACTGCGTATTAATGCCAAGGCACGCATGCCTCTCGCCTCGGCGGTCGATACACCGCTTGGCAGCGCGGCAAGTTCATTCATCCGGCCGGCCTGTAATAATTGGCGCGCCTGCTGCATGGTCCATTCCGGGCGCACTTCATTATAGTCCTGACGATAACGCAGGATGGCGCTCTCGGCATCCCCCAGGCGGCCCTCCCGCAAATAGGATTCGATAATCATCCGGCGCCAGAGCGAGTGATGCGTCTGGTCATTCGTGGCGAAATCACTCCAGATCAGCCCCAGCAACACCTCGCGCGCCCTGGCGGGTTCATCGATGGCCAGCAGGGCTTCGGCCTCGAGTGATCGGGTGAAAAGATTGTGTTCCGGTGCCAGGCGTTCGGGATATTGCCCGATACGATCGACAATGGCCTGCCAGTTGTGTTGTTGCCGATAGGTTTCCAGGCGCAAGCGTTCGGCCCGGTTCCACTCGGCGGCTTCCAGATCGGGCTGCACATGGTCCAATTCATACAGGGCCAGATTGACGGCGCCGGCCTCATGCATGGCCTCGATGTCAGCAAGCTGCACGGTTGCCGCCAGCGCCGGCCCCGGCAGCGGGACCGCAAGGGCAGCCAACAGAATAAGCCGGTGGCAGAAAGTCATTGCACTCCCGGGCGCACAAAAAAAAAGCGCCATGTTCTCACATGACGCTTTTTATTACTCAGTACTGGCATCGCCAATCCTGTGCCCATCCGCGGGCGATTACAACTTTTCCTTGATGCGTGCCGCCTTGCCTTCCAGTTCGCGCAGATAGTACAGCTTGGCGCGACGCACATCACCGCGGCGTTTGACCTGGATATCGCCGATGGCGGGGCTGTAGGTCGGGAATACACGCTCGACACCTTCACCGTGGGATACCTTGCGCACGGTGAATGATGAATTCAGACCCCGGTTACGCTTGGCAATGACCATGCCTTCAAAGGCCTGGACACGCTCGCGCTCACCTTCCTTGACCTTTACCTGAACGACAACCGTATCACCCGGACCGAAATCCGGTATCTTGCGAGTCATCTGTTCCGCTTCAATTTGTTCAATGATATTGCTCATAGCACCTGCTCCCGGTAAAACGTCGCCAAATTATAAACCTGAATCATGAATTTTCATATTCATTTATGAATTCATCGAGCAAGGTCCGTTGCTCATCGCTCAGCGTCATGGCCTTGATCAGATCAGGGCGCCGCAACCATGTCCTTCCCAGGGCCTGTTTGAGCCGCCACCGGGCAATGGCCTGGTGATCGCCGCTCAACAGTACTTCCGGCACCTTCAGCCCCTCGATGATCTCGGGGCGGGTGTAATGGGGGCAATCCAGCAGACCTCCCATGAACGAATCCTGTTCGGCTGAATCCTGATGCCCGAGCACTCCGGGCAACAGGCGGCTGACCGTATCGATCATCACCATGGCCGCCAATTCGCCACCGCTCAACACATAGTCGCCGATGGATAACTCCAGATCGATATCCAGGGCGATGACCCGCTCGTCGATGCCTTCATAACGTCCGGCCACCATGACCAGGTGATCGAGCTGCGCCAGCTCACGGGCCAGGCCCTGATCAAAACGCCGGCCCTGGGGTGACAGATAGATCACCCGAGTGCTACCGGCAGCGGCCTCTCTGGCATTGCGGATGGCATCGCGTAGCGGCTGCACCATCATGACCATTCCCGGTCCGCCGCCATAGGGCCGGTCATCCACCGTGCGGTGCCGGTCCCGGGTATAATCGCGTGGGTTCCACAAGCCCACCTGCAACAGGCCCCGGTCTATCGCCCGGCTGATCACACCGTATTCGGTCAGGGCATCGAACATCTGCGGGAACAGTGTGACGACGTCGACCCGCATGTCTTTCAATCTCTCCGATTCGGCCGACTGCGCCGGCTCAGTATCGTTATTCGTCTTCCTGCCAGTCCACCCGCATTATCTTCTGCTTCAGATCGACCGTCTGCACGATCACATCCTTCACATAGGGGATCAAACGCTCCTGATCCCCCTTGACCACCAGGACATCGTTGGCCCCGGTTTCCAACAGATCGGCCACCTTGCCCAGCGAGCGGCCCTCCTGATTGATGACCTCCAGACCGATCAGGTCGATCCAGTAATATTCACCTTCACCCGCCGGCGGTAACTGACTCCGCTCGATGGCAATGTCCACCCCGGTCAGGGTGGCGGCAGTGTCCCGGTCATCATAACCTTCGATCCGTGCGATAATGCCCTTGCCATGGGCCTTACCCTGGTGCAGCTTCACAGCCCGCCATTGCCCCCTGATGCACAGCAGCCAGGGATTGTAATTCAGGATATTGTCGCGTGGTTGCGTATAGGAAAATATCTTTACCCAACCCTGCACGCCATACAGGCCGGTAATCCGGCCCACCGTGATCAGGTCGTGTTGTGCCTCAGTCATGGCTGAACCGGATACGGCCACCTTTGACAGAGGCATGATCCCTCAGGCCGCTTCGATCAACTTGGCGACACGTTCAGACGGCTGAGCGCCCTGTGATATCCAGTACTGAATCCTGTCCTTGTCAAGGCGCAGCTTTTCTTCATTGCCGGTGGCCACCGGATTAAAAAAGCCGACCCGCTCAATGAACCGGCCGTCACGCGCATTGCGCGAATCGGTGACGACGATGTTATAGAAAGGACGCTTCTTGGCGCCGCCTCTAGCCATACGAATAGTGACCATGGAATATCCTCTTCAATAAAACAAACATGCCCCACCTCCCGGCAGGGCAATCGGATGCCGCGCATTTTAAGATATTTTGGAAAAAAGTGAAAGGTTTAGCGTATTCAATCCGGATGGATGAGCAGAAGTCAAAAAGGCATGCCGCCGGGAAACCCGCCCTTCATGCCCCGCATCAGCTTCATGAGTCCGCCCTTGGAGGAAACCTTTTTCATCATTTTCTGCATCTGGGCGAACTGCTTGAGCAGGCGGTTGACGTCCTGCACCTGGGTACCGGAACCCGCGGCGATACGGCGCTTGCGTGATCCGTTGATGGTATCCGGGAAGTGGCGCTCCCGGGGCGTCATGGACAGGATAATGGCCTCCAGGCGGCGTAAATCCTTGTCATTGACCTGAGACTTGACGTTCTGTGGCAGATTCGCAATCCCCGGCAATTTGTCCATCAGCGCCCCCAGCCCACCCATTTTCTGCATCTGCAACAACTGGTTGCGGAAATCCTCCAGGTCGAAGCCTTTACCCTTCTTGAGCTTGGCCGCCAGCTTCTGGGCCTCCTGAACGTCGATCTTCTGCTCGGCCTGTTCAATCAGGCTCAGCACATCCCCCATGCCGAGGATGCGCGAGGCCACCCGGTCGGGATGGAATGGCTCCAGCGCCGCCGTGGTCTCGCCGACCCCCATAAACTTGATGGGTTTGCCGGTGATCTGCCGCACCGACAGGGCGGCTCCTCCGCGGGCATCACCATCGGCCTTGGTCAGGATTACCCCGGTCAGAGGCAAGGCCTCGTTGAAGGCCTTGGCGGTATTGGCCGCATCCTGGCCCGTCATGCTGTCGACCACAAACAGCGTTTCGATGGGGGTGAGCGCCTGGTGCAGCCGCCTGATCTCATCCATCATTTCATTATCGATATGCAGACGGCCCGCCGTGTCGATAATGACCACATCGCTGCTCATGATGCGGGCCTGCTGTACCGCCCCCTGGGCGATTACCACCGGATCCTGATCCGTCCGGCTGGGGAAAAAATCCACCCCGATGCTGGCCGCCAGGGATTCGAGCTGGGCGATGGCGGCGGGACGGTAGATGTCGGCACTGGCCACCAGGACCGATTTTTTCTCCCGTTCCTTGAGGAATCGGGCCAGCTTGGCCACGGTGGTGGTCTTGCCCGAGCCCTGCAGGCCCGCCATCAGGATCACCGCCGGGGGGCGGGTGCTCAGATTCAGCCCTTCACAGGACTCGCCCATCAGGCGGATCAGTTCCTCCTTGACGACCTTGATCAGCGCCTGTCCGGGGGTCAGGCTTTGCAGCACCTCGGCGCCGATGGCGCGGGCACGCACCTGCTCAATGAATTCACGCACGACCGGCAGTGCGACATCGGCCTCGAGCAGGGCCATGCGCACCTCGCGCAGGGAATCCTTGATATTGTCTTCGGTAAGGCGCCCCTGGCCACGCAAATCACGCAGAGTACGACCAAGGCGTTCAGTCAGACTGTCAAACATGGCAGATAACCACTATAGGAAAAAAATGCTGGGCTATTATAACGTGAAAATCTCACCGCCGGTGAGACATTGTACGGGCACATGGATGGATAGCTTTTGCAAGGCCGTCTTGACCTGTTCGCAGATTACACATTCCTGACCGGGTTTGGCATGGGTGATATAGACATCCGGCCGGTGTTTTAACTTGGCTATGTCATCGGTGAGCAGTGAGGGACAATAATGATAGGCCTTTTTGGACAGCTCCAGATCGTCATCAGTGAAGGCGCATTCCACAATCAGGAGATCCAGGCGATCCCGCGCATTAAGCCCCTGCCAGAAACAGTCGTTGGACGTGGTATCGCCACTGAAGGCGAATACCCCCTGCGGCCCTTCCACCCGGTAGCCCACCCCGGGCACCACATGATTGACCGGAATCATCTCGATGGTGCGGCCGTCCAGGGTGATTTTTTCGCCGGGGCGCATGGGTTCAAATTTGATGACGGGGTGATCGGTACTCGGCAATTTGCTGAAATCAGGCCAGATGATCCAGTTGAAGATATGTTTGCGTAATGCCTCGATGGATTCCGGCAGGGCATGAATAATGATGGGCTCCTTGATGCGGTCGAATATGCTGTCAATCAATAATGGCAGGAAAGAGATGTGGTCCATGTGGGTGTGGGTAAGAAAGATATGCCGCAGCGCCGCCATTTCCTCCAGGGTCAGATCCCCTACTCCGGTGCCCGAGTCGATGATGATGTCGTGATCCAGTTGCAGGCAAGTCGAGCGCAACGGTCCACCGACTCCTCCACTACACCCCAATATCTTTAACCGCATAGGCCCGCCGCGCGTTTTCCTGGTATTTTTATCGTGATATTAGTCTATTTTTATACTTATTTAGTAAATACTTCATAATATTCGCATATTTTCGGCAACAGTTCCAAAAAATTGACGCTGCAGGATATTTTATTAGTGAATATCATCAGGGCTCTTCTCTGATGTGGACACTTATGTCATCATGCCTGCTATCGAATGAACCCTATTCCGTGAACAAATCATGTTAAGCGTCATCGCCATAACCCTGTATCTGGCCTGTACAGTCCTGCTGCTTTATCGACTGGTTAACCGCGACAGTAACAATCCCGCTCCCTTCTATGCCGGCAAGCCGTTCATTTTGACCCTTGGCCTGATCGCAGTGGCGCTGCACACCCTGACGCTCACCCACACCCTGTACACGCCAAATGGCCTGAACCTCAGCATTACGTCGGTCATGTCATTGACTACCTGGCTGATTACGGCCCTGCTGTTGCTGGTCGCTGTCACCACGCCGGTGGAAATGCTCGGCATCATCATCCTGCCGAGCACCGCGCTGGCGCTGGGCATCGACAGTTATTTTCCTTCCGGCCCCATGATCCTGAACCAGATCGACCGCGGACTGGAAACACATATCCTGATATCCATCATTGCCTACAGCGTGCTGAGCATCGCCGCCATACAGGCGATTTTACTGGCCATTCAGGATCATCATTTACGTCATAAACAACCGGGTGGTTTCATACGGTCGCTCCCGCCCCTGCAAACCATGGAAACTCTGCTGTTCAGGGCGATCACTCTGGGCTTTATCCTGGACAGCATTGCCCTGCTGACCGGCGCGCTGTTTCTCGAGGATATCTTTGCCCAGCACCTGGTGCACAAGACTGTGCTGTCGATTGTTGCCTGGCTGGTATTTGCTACACTGTTGTGGGGCAGGCATTTCCACGGCTGGCGCGGCCAGACCGCCATCCGCTGGACCCTGAGCGGTTTTGTGTTGCTGTTTTTGGCTTATTTTGGCAGCAAATTTGTCCTCGAGGTTCTGATTCAGAAACAATAGCAGTACCAGAACCACCCCGGTTCTGCCAGTAGTCCGCATGTTTTCACGTTGAAACAGATCCATTGTCAGGTAACAAAAGGAACCATCATCCTTGGACGACATCCCCATAAGCGCGCTTGTCGGGGCGCTGATTTTTCTGCTCATTATCGCAGCATTCTTTTCCGCCTCTGAAACGGGTTTGCTGTCTCTCAACCGATATCGGTTGAAACATCTGGTCAAGTCCAAACACCGTGGCGCCGTGCGGGCCTATTTATTGCTGAGGCATCCTGAAAGGTTGATCGGCCTGATCCTGCTGGGCAACAATTTCGCCAATAACCTGGCCGTGGCTGTCACCACCATCATTGCCATCAAGCTCTGGGGAGAGCCGGGCATCTGGTTCGCCACCACAGTACTGACCCTCGTGAGCCTGATCCTGGTCGATGTCGCCCCCAAAACCATCGCCGCAATCCGTCCGGAACGGATTGCCTTCCCGGCCAGTTATGTGCTGCAGCCTCTCCTGAAGCTGGCCTACCCGATCGTCTGGCTGGTCAGCATCCTCACCAATGGCCTGCTGAGGCTGTTTGGCTTCAGACCTGCCAACCGGGACCAGCATAACCTGACCCGCGAGGAATTGCGCACGGTAGTCAATGAGGCCAGTGCCATCATCCCGCAGCGCCACCAGGAGATGTTATTGAGCATTCTGGATCTGGAGCAGGTCACTGTCGAAGACATCATGATTCCCCGTAACGAAATCGATGGCATCGATCTCGATGAGGATGTGGACAGTATCGTCCGCCAGCTGTCCGCCAGCCAACATACCCGCCTGCCCGTTTATCATGGCGATATCGATAATATCGTGGGCATACTGCACGTCAAAAACGCGCTCTATCTCAAATTGCTTGATAACCTCAGCAAGGAATCCTTGCAGCAGATCATTCGTGAGGTCTATTTCGTACCGGAAGGCACACCGCTGCATACCCAACTGATCAATTTTCAGCAGCAGAAACGCCGCATCGCCATGGTGGTGGACGAATACGGTGAAATCAAGGGTCTGGTAACCCTGGAAGATATCCTGGAGGAGATCGTCGGTGAATTCACCACCACACCGGCCGGCGCCAAGGGTATTCATCGGCAGGAGGACGGCAGTTATCTGATCGATGGCACCATCAATATCCGCACCCTGAACCGGCTCATGGGCTGGCCGCTGCCGACTGACGGCCCGAAGACCCTGAGCGGTCTGATTATCGAACGACTGGAGGCGATTCCCGAACCGGGCACCAGCCTGTTGATCGCCGAACATCCTGTTGAAATCATCCAGGTGAAAGACAATACCATCAAGACCGCCTGTATCTATCCGCGCCTGCCGCAGCCGCCTCGCCCGGATGAGGCCATCGATATCGACTACTGATTCGCGCGGATATCCCATGCACACGAAACAAACGTACACCCTGCCGCCGGAATGGGCGGATCAAAGCGGAGTCATGCTGACCTGGCCCCATGAGCACGGCGACTGGCAACCGATACTTGAATACGTCGAGCCCTGCTTTGTGGAAATTGCCCGGCAAATCACCTTGCGGGAAAAGGTACTCATCACCTGTTACGACGCCCATCATCAGCGTCATGTGCACGGCTTACTTGCCGCGGTACAGATCGATCCTGCCCGGGTGCGCTCATTCTGTTTTCCATCCAATGACACCTGGGCGCGCGATCACGGCCCGATCACGGTCGTGCATGATCACCAGCCCCGCCTGCTGGATTTCACCTTCAATGGCTGGGGAGGGAAATACCCCGCCGCGCTGGATAATCAACTGACCCGGCGCCTGCATCAAGCCCGTGGCTTTGCCGGCACCGCCCTGGAAACCATTGATATGGTGCTGGAGGGCGGCGCTATCGAAGTGGATGGCCGGGGCGGCCTGCTGACCACGCGCCGCTGTCTGCTGGCGCCGACCCGCAATCCCTCCATGAGCCAGACCGATATCGAACATCGGCTTACCGCGTTGCTGGGTGTGCAGCGCATCCTGTGGCTGGATCATGGCTACCTGTCCGGCGATGATACCGACAGTCATATCGATACCCTGGCGCGGTTTTGCAGCCCGGACACCATCGCCTATGTGCAATGCGATCGGCCGGAGGATGAACACTACGGCGAATTGCAGGCCATGGAAGAGGAACTCAGGGCCTTGCGTACCTCGACAGGCAATCCCTATCGTCTGGTGGCGCTGCCCTGGCCGCAGGCGAAATACAACCACGAGGGAAAACGCCTGCCTGCCACCTATGCCAACTTTCTGATCATCAACGGCGCCGTGCTGGTACCCACCTATGAAGATCCCGCCGACACCATCGCCTTGAATCGGCTACAGGACTGTTTTCCAGACCGCGAAATCATCGGCATCCCCTGTCTGGCGCTGATACACCAGTTCGGCAGCCTGCATTGCGTCACCATGCAATTACCCACGGGTGTTTTGTTGTAACACAACAATGCTCACAGCAGGCACAGCTGTTCGGCTATACTGATGTTTTAATCGAACTGTTGCACTTTGCCATGTCCAGAAAAATAACCATCAGCACCATTCAGCAACACTGCACGCAGGATCGCGATGCCAATCTGGCGCTGACCCTGCAAGGCATCCGTCAGGCCCACGAACGCGGCGCCCAGCTGGTGCTGCTTCAGGAGCTGCACACCAGCTTGTATTTCTGCCAACGCGAAGATGTCCGGCAGTTTGATCTGGCCGAAACCATACCCGGCCCCTCCACCAGAACCCTGGGCGATCTCGCCGCGCAGCTGGGCATCGTGATCGTCGCCTCCCTGTTTGAACGGCGTGCCCCGGGTTTGTATCACAATACCGCCGTGGTGCTGGATCGTGACGGATCTATCGCCGGGCAATATCGCAAGATGCATATACCGGACGATCCCGGCTATTATGAAAAATTTTATTTCACTCCCGGGGACCTCGGCTTCACGCCGATCCAGACATCGGTGGGAAAACTCGGGGTGCTGGTCTGCTGGGATCAATGGTATCCCGAGGCGGCCCGTCTGATGGCCCTGGCCGGCGCCGATCTCCTGCTCTACCCCACCGCCATCGGCTGGGGCAGAAACGATTCCGCCGACGAGCAGACCCGCCAGCGCGACGCCTGGATGATCAGCCAGCGGGCACATGCCGTGGCCAATGGCCTGCCGGTGGTGGTCTGCAACCGCACGGGATTCGAGGAAGATCTCTCCGGACATTCTTCCGGCATCGAGTTCTGGGGGACCAGTTTTATTGCCGGGCCGCAGGGTGAAATACTGGCCAAGGCACCGGCCGATCAGGCCGAGATTCTCACGGTCGACATCGATCTGAAACGCAGTGAACAGGTGCGGCGTATCTGGCCCTACCTGCGCGATCGCCGCATCGACAGTTACCAGGGACTGCTGCAACGTTATCTTGACTCATAACCAGTCACAGGAATCGCCATGATTGTCATACTCGAGCCGAATATCAACAAGGTCGGTGAAACCTACCGCAGACTGATGGATCACCTGGGGCATCTGCCCAATGTTCAGGTGCGCATTCATGAAGAGAAAGGCGCCCAGCAGGTGCTGACCGAGGTTTATCTGATCGGTGATACCGCTGCCCTGGATGCACAATCCATTGCCAATCTGCCCGGCGTCGAGCGGGTGGTGCGCATCTCCCAGGAATACCGCATCCTGGGCCGCCACCGGGACGATAGCCGCTCCACGCACTTTGACTATAACGGCGTCACCTTCAGCCAGGATAATCTGCATATCTTTGCCGGTTTGTGCGCGGTCAGCTCACGCGAGCATGTCGAAGCCATGCTCAAGGCCTTGCAGCAGCACGGCCAGGTCTGCACGCGCATGGGGGCCTATAAACCACGCACCAATCCCTACGCCTTTCAGGGCTTCGGCAAGGACTGTCTGCCCTATGTGTTCGAGCTGGCGGGCAAATACGGCATCAAGGTGATCGCCATGGAGATCCTCTCCGAGGGGCATTTTCAGGAAATCGCCGAAGCCTTGCACCGCTGCGGCAGTCCCACCGGCGTGATGCTGCAGATCGGCACGCGCAATACCCAGAACTTCGAGTTGCTCAAGGTGTGCGGCCGGCAGCGCGAATTTCCCGTGCTGCTCAAGCGCGGTTTTGGCATCACCCTGGAAGAGTCGCTGAACGCGGCGGAATATCTGGCCAGCGAGGGAAATCGCAAGGTGATCTTCGCCTTGCGCGGCATGAAGACCAACATGGGCGACCCGCACCGCAATTTCGTCGATTTCGCCCATGTCCCCACGGTCAAGCGCCTGACGCGCATGCCGGTCTGTATCGATCCCTCTCACTCGGTGGGCACACGCGCCCAGTCCCCCGATGGCTTGCTGGAAATCATGCACGTCACTGCCCAGGGCATTATCGCGGGCGCCAATATGATCCTGGTGGATTTTCATCCCGAGCCTGGCAAGGCCCTGGTGGATGGTCCTCAGGCCTTAACCCTGAAGGAGCTGCCCTATTTTATCGAGGATGTCATGGTCACCCGCGCCGCTTATGAAAAGCGGGTGAGCAATGCGCGTCAATTCCAGGAGCGTCCGCTCTAATTCCAGAGCAAAGGCCGGGGAGATTTAATCCAGAAATGGAGTAAACTTACATAGCCGAGCATTTTACTCAACGAGTGGAGGTGACCCATGGTTTGTAACGTAGGTACCATCGACAGGGTAATCCGGATTGTTCTGGGATTGGTATTGATCAGCCTGGTCTTTGTCGGACCGCAAACGCCGTGGGGATGGATAGGTGTGATCCTGCTGGCAACCGGCCTGGTCAGTTTTTGCCCGCTTTATAAAATACTCGGCATCAGTTCTTGCCAGGTATCCAAACAGCAATAAACACAGGGGGGCGTATTGCCCCCCCTGTCAGCCATCTGGCAAGCGCTTGATAAGGACTAGCCGGTACTGGTCACAGCCACTGTCATTTGACCGATATTGAAGGCATGAACTCTATTGCGGCCGTTCTTTTTGGCCAGATACATGGCCTTGTCGGCCTTGTCCAGTATCTCCTCCGCTTCCATGGCATCATCCGGGAAGGTGGTGACACCGGCGCTGATGGTCACCTTGCCAAAAGGTTGGGTCTCGCGCCCCTTGAACGCATATTCTGCGATGCGGGCGCGTATGGATTCCGCAACGATATAGGCACCCTGTTTATCGGTTTCCGGGAGCAGCAAGGCAAATTCCTCACCCCCGTAACGGTAGGCAAAATCGGATTGACGCAGGCGGCCCTTGGTGATCTGGGCAATGATCCGCAGCAGGCTATCGCCTTCCACATGGCCATGGGTATCGTTGTATTCCTTGAAATGATCGATATCAAAGAAGATTAGTGAATATTGGCGCTTGTGCCGCCGACTGCGGGAAATCTCCGTCTGGTGACATTCCTGGAAAAAGCGATGATTGTACAGACCGGTCAACCCGTCCCGGATCGCCATTTCAATCAGGCACTTGTTCGCTTTTTCCAGCTTCTCGTTGTTTACTTTCATCTCCTGTAGCAGGCGTTGGGTTTCCTCGGCAACACGGTGTTTCTCCAGCGCCTGTTCGACGAGCGAAATCACCTGGGCTTCATCTATCCTGGATTTAACCAGATAATCATAGGCGCCTGAGCGCAGGGCTGTCATCGCCGTCTCCAGGGTGGCCTCGCCATTCATGACGATGATCTGGCTGGTGTCATCGATCCGTTTTATCTGTTTCAACAGCTCAATACCATCCCTGCCATACAGATTGATGGCGGTCATGACAACGGGAAAATGCCAGGTGGAAAAGAGTTCCAGGGCTTCTTCAGCGCTGGTGGCGGCAGATACTTCAAAGCCAGTTCCTTTGAGCATCCCGGAAAGGGATATCAGGCAATCACTGTCCGTATCGACAAGCAGGATTTTTGATTTCATGGTGTCCCCGAATTGTTATGGTTGTTGTGCAAGGTTCTCCAACGCATATCCCTTGCCCCGACAGACCATCCCCAGAGTGTGGTGTCGACTATCACCAAATCTGCCAAGACACTCTAAAAACTGGTTATAACTATATGTTGCTCAAAATAGTTTTTCAATGTGCAAAATATCAGCCACATTGAGATTGTGAACGGGTTCACAGTTTATATCTACTGCTCTCATGGCGCCTAATATTCAGAATTTATTAGATGTATTCCAATAACACAGGGAACACCATGAAATATGTCTGATATATATCCTGATTGCTCAAAATCTGCTGCCTGCTGAAATATCAATGGACCACGAGCTCGGGGCGTGTCGGTGGCAGTTGCAAATAATATCCCTGGGTCTCGAGCCACCCGATGATCTCGGCCGGGTCGGACTGGGCCAGCTTGCGCTCCGGATCCAGATTTAGTTCCATGACCAATTCCAGCTTGCCCAACATATCGAGCAAGGCCTGTGGCACCCTGGACAAATCGTCCTGCCTGACGACAAACAGATAGGCATCCTGTTTCTTGCTGCCTTTATAAATGACACAGTCCACGCCATCACCCCTGCAATAATTCCAGCGCCTTGCGACCCGCCGGTTCGTTAGGAAAATCTCCTGCCACGTCCCTGAATATCTGATGGGCCTCTGTAGCGCGGCCTAAAGCCTGCTGCAACAGCAAGCCAAGATTCAGCTTGGCATTGGCAAAACCGGGAAAATCGCCCACGACTTCACGAAAGGTCCGTTCCGCGTAGGATAGAATTCCGGCGCGCCAGTACATGGCGCCCAAGTCCGTTTTTACATCGGGCTGGTCGGGTTTGATCTGCAGGGCAATGGTGTAATAAACAATGGCCTGTGCCGGTTCATTGTTATCGTAATAGGTATTACCAAGATAGACAGCCGCCTCCACGTCGAGGGGATTATTGTTCAGCCGGTCGATATAAGCGTTTCGATGATCCGAATATGGATTGATATCCATGATGGGCTCCTGTCAGCACAGACATGCGTCTTCATTATTTTTCGATGCGCTTATAATCCTTGGGCAACACATCGAGATTACTGGCGGGTTGTACATTTTCGGCGAATTCTTTCAAAAACCGCTGATAACCATTATCGCCCCACTCACGCACGATGAAGCCGTGGTTATATTTGTGCGATGGCAACTGGGTATCAATCGCTGTGGCACAATCATTCGCGTTCTTCTCCATTCCCTGCCTGGCCTGATAGAAGGATACAATGGCATCGATCTCGGACAAGGCGCTCACGACATCCGGCATCAGGCCAGCGACCGCAATGGTGTTATAGCACGTTTTATCGTTGAGTTTGTAGCGGTAATGCACCGACTGCCCCTGATCCATGAGCGTGCTTTCGCCGGACTCCTCCACCATTGTCAGAGCGGGCTTGGCCGCTTTCGGGTCGGCACGCATGACATGTATGGTCTTCTCCTCATCCGATATCCGATAGACCACTTTTTTCAAACGATCATATAACAGATATTCATTGGGCGGCCGTCTGCTGTCCATGAGCACATAGTCCCGGTGTACAAACATATGTACGGCATAGGCTTCTTCGTTGGCAAAGCGTTCGGTAAATTGCAGGCCGACACCCGCACGTTCCATGGCGCTATCTTTTTTATCGGAAACGGAAGTGGTGCAGGCGCTCAACAGGATACCCGCTCCCAGTGCCAGCAGTAATATCGCTCTTTTATTTGTCATAACCTTCCTTAAACCCAGATTTTCCAGTTTACACAGCTCACTTTGCTGCCCCATGCAAGATATGGCAATTATATCGGGTAAGATATGGTATGGTGTCAATCTATTTTCCGGATGTATACCATCTCAATGGTATTGCGGCGGGATCGGAAGTTTATCTCAGGCAGCGAAATCCCTGAGATAGATCGGTATGCGCTTCGCCCCCCAATTACCCGGGCTGGCCTGGAATATTCCTGCGCAGCGTGTCCCGCAAAAGCGGCATTGACCGTCTTTGTCGAGGTTCCAGTCTGACAGCAGATACCAGTCACGCCCGATCAGTATCTCGCCACACTGGTGGCAATAGGTGCTCTCGCCCGCCTTGTCGTGGATATTACCGGTATAGGCATAACGCACGCCGTTTTCCCTGGCGATACCGCGCGCCCGGCTCAAGGTGGCCGGTGGTGTGGGTGGTTTGTCCAGCATCTTCCAGTCCGGATGAAAGGCCGTGAAATGCATGGGAACGTCCGGCCCCAGGTGTTCCACTACCCATTGGGTCATGGCATGGAGCTCCGCATCGGAGTCGTTTTCGCCGGGAATCAACAGCGTCGTCAATTCCAGCCAGGTCCGGGTGTGATGTTTGATATAAACCAGCGTATCCAGCACGGGTTGTAAATGCCCGCCGGTCAGGCGATGGTAAAAATCCTCGCTAAAGGCCTTGAGATCCACATTCGCGGCATCCATGTGGCGGTAAAACTCCTCGCGCGGCTCAGGGCAGACGTAACCTGCCGTGACCGCCACCGATTTGATCCCCCGCTCATGGCAGGCCTGGGCCACATCGATCGCGTATTCGTGGAAGATCACCGGATCATTGTAGGTATAGGCCACACTGTGGCAACCCAGCTCCTGGGCGGCACGGGCGATCAACTCGGGGGACGCCTCGTCGGCCAGGGTATCGACCTCCCGGGACTTGCTGATATCCCAGTTCTGACAGAATTTACAGGCCAGATTGCAGCCTGCCGTACCAAAAGAAAGCACCGAGGTACCGGGCAGAAAATGGTTGAGCGGCTTTTTCTCGATGGGATCAACACAATAACCGCTGGAACGCCCGTATGAGGTGAGTATCAGCTTGTTCCCGACATTGGCGCGCACAAAACATAGACCCCGCTGTCCTTCATGGAGCTTGCAATAACGCGGGCAGAGATCACATTGCACCCGGCCATCGTCCAGGATATGCCAGTACCGGGTCGGCCAGACGGACTCCTTCGCGGTGACATGCATTTCTTTGGTGTTCATGACTTTTCCCCAGCTAGTTTTCCAAAATTATAGTACAGAACCTAAAATGCGCTGGCAGTGGGA
>MGXL01000140.1:0-12270 GCA_001801365.1 Gammaproteobacteria bacterium RBG_16_57_12
TTAAGCCGGTCTGACGATTCATTCCATTAGAGAGATTTAGGCCGTGTCTTCGCCGGCGAGCAGGCCATATTCCTTCAGCCGCTTCCACAACGTGGTGCGCGACATGCCCAGGGCCTTGGCGGCGGCGGCCTTGTTGCCGCCGGTCTGGCGCAGGGCATTCTCGATGGCAGCCTTTTCATCGGTGGCCGCCGGGGGCGCCTGATAATAGTTTGTAAACCGGATCGGAATCGCCTGTGGCGTGGCGCCTTCCTTTCCGGTGGACATCTGCCGGGCGGCAATGTCCTGAATTTCCGGCGGCAGATGGTGGGGGAGAATTGTGGATCCCTCGCTATGAACCAGGGCATATTCCAGCGCATTTACCAGTTCCCTGACATTGCCCGGCCAATCATACGACTCCAGAAGCTCGAGTGTATTCCAGGCCAGTTTGACTTCCCCGCGGTTATAGCGGGCACTCAAATTGCCGAGCTGCTGGCTGGCCAGCAGACTGATGTCCTCGCGACGCTCACGCAGCGCGGGAGTACGGAGCGGCAATACGCGCAGGCGGTAATAAAGGTCGGCGCGAAATTCTCCCGCCTCGACCATGGCCGACAGATCCTTGTGTGTGGCCGCCAGAATGCGCACATCCACCTTGCGGGGCTGATTCTCACCAAGACGCTCGACCTCGCGTTCCTGAAGCACACGCAACAGCTTCACCTGAATGGAAGGTGAGATTTCACCAATCTCGTCCAGCAACAGGGTTCCGCCATCCGCCGCTTCAAAGCGCCCTGCCCGGGCGGAGGTTGCGCCGGTAAAGGCGCCGCGCGCATGCCCAAAAAGTTCGGACTCCAGCAGGGTTTCCGCCAGGGCGGCACAGTGTACGCGGATATAGGGGCCGTTGGCCCGGCTGGAGTTTTCATGGAGGGCGCGCGCCACCAATTCCTTGCCGGTCCCGCTTTCGCCGGAAATCAGGACGGTGGCTTCACTCGCCGCTGCGCGCAGGATGTGCTGGAACAATTCCCGCATGACATTGCTGCGCCCGATCAGCCCCCCGAGGCGCAGGCGCTCACTGGCCTCGTCCTCCAGTTCTTTTTCCCTGGTGCAATCGCGCAGAATAACGGCACAGCGTGCTTCCTCCTCGGGCGGGAATGACATGGCCCACATGCGCAGAGAGAGCAGGGAACCATCCGGCCGTTTAATGGCGATACTCTGCACCTTGTTCGCCTGCGCCTTCGGCTGCATGAGTGAACAATAGCCGCGTGACTCGCATTCGCGGGCACAGGCGGAGCCCCTGAATATGCTGGGACAGAGACTGCTGACGATGGATTCGCTTTCCTGGCCCAGCATGGACGTGGCCGACTGGTTGATGGACAGAACCTTGCGGTCTTTATCCAGGAGCAGCACGCCTTCTTCCAGGTTATCGAGAAGCATGTCTAAATATGACAAGGAGATACCCATGAAATCTTCCTCTGGCAACAAAGTGGGGATAGTTTAGTTGACGTTCATGTTAACGTTAATTGTGGTCAATAGCAAGATGCAAGAAATCTGTAATCTTGCACAGAAACCCCCATGACCAAAGCCGGGCAACAGAGGGAGTAACACACGCAGAGTTGATGCAGATCAATGAGAAATCCTATACCAGGCACGATACTTGGCCTCTAAAAATTCATCAGGGTGGGCGGGAGACCTTTTTATGACCACACAAGTACTACAACAACAAGCCTTGCGGATCAGATCAGCCCTCTCGGACTACACCATACTGGCCAAGCCGGGCATCGTCAGCCTGACCCTGGTGGCGGCGCTTACCGGCATTTATTTCGGTAATCGGGGAATTATTCCCGACCTGGGCATGATGCTCTGGACCTTCATTTTATTGGGTTCCGCGACCGCAGGCTCCTGCATGCTCAATAATTTCTATGACCGGGATATCGACCGTGTGATGCGCCGGACCAGCCTGCGTCCCCTGGCGGCTGCAACGGTATCCGCCAGGAATGTCCTGATTGCAGGATTGATCCTGGTGCTGGCGCCCCTCCCGCTGATGGCCTGGCTGGTAAATCCCATGACGGCCCTGCTGACCGCCGCCGCCGCCTTCGGCTATGTGGTGGTGTATACCATGATGACCAAGCGCCGCACCCCCTGGGCCAATCAATTCGGTGGCATCGCCGGTGCGTTGCCGCCGGTGATCGGCTATGCGGCGGTGGGCGGTGGTCTGGATGCCAATGCCTGGATCCTGTTTGTCATCATGGCCATCTGGCAACAGCCCCATGCCCTGAGCCTCGCGCTGAAATATCGTGATGAATATGCAAAGGCCGGTGTGCCGGTGGTGCCGGTGGCCAGAGGGATCAATGCCACCAAGCAGCGCATCGCCATTTATAATGTGTTGCTGCTTGCCGTGTCCGTGGTGCCCTACACTCTCGGCATGGCCGGAATGTTCTATCTGGCAACCGCCATCATCCTGGGCACAGTATTTCTGGGCCTGTCACTGCGGTTTCTGGCTTCTCCCCGCGCGCACAATATGTTTTTGTTCTTCTTCTCAATCATTTATCTGGTGGTTCTATTTTCCACCATGGTATTTGACGCGCTGCCTTAACCTGCCTTCCTCATGTAGTCAATAACGTCATTATCTGCCTCAACCCGGGTACAGCAATGTGTCCGGTTTGATGCATTTCTGCCTGTTTTCGCCATTCTGGAATGATTGATGTGTGTCAATGCATAAATCGGCGATGACAGATTAAGATGAATTTAATATTGATAGAGATAGCCTGCCATGACCAAGTTAATAAATGCCCTGATTGCGGAACACCGCGCCTGCGATGATGAATTTGCGCTGGCAGAAAAAGCCGTGGCCGACCAGGAGTGGACGAAAGCGGCGGAGCTATGCCGCCACTTTGTGCAATCCATGGAGTGTCACCTCCGGCACGAAGAAGAAGTGTTGTTCCCGGCATTTGAAGAGCGCACCGGCATGACCTCGGGCCCGACCCGGGTGATGCGTATGGAACATGAAGATATGCGCCAGTTATTTCATGACATGGAGGAAAGTATCAAGAATAAGGACAGGGAGGGCTATCTGGGACAATCCGAGACCCTGCTGATTCTGATGCAGCAACACAATATGAAAGAAGAAAATATCCTGTATCCGATGGTGCAGAATGCCTTGCGTGCGGACCAGGACAACATTCTTGCAAAGATCAAATCGATAGCCGTGTGAGGTGAAATCGATGGAAGCAGAAATAGAGCTCGACGTCAGCATGCTGGAACCACCGGAACCTCTGCAGCGGATATTGAACACGATCCATACCATCAACCCCGGCCAATACCTCAAGGTTCTGCATCATCGGGAGCCCTTTCCCCTCTATCCCATTCTGGAAAGGGAAGGCTTCACCCATAATACGCGTCAGGGGCAGGTGATGCCCTTCGAAATCTTTATCTGGCGCATGAATGACAGCGCGGCGCAGGAGAAGGCGGCGCAGGCCATGGGATTGTAGGCCACCGGACTTAAACGGTTTCAAAAACTAAGTAGGGTGGGTAAGTGCCTTGTGCGCACCCGCCAGGCGTTGCGTAGCAACACAACGCATTTTGAATGTGTGCCTGGCGGCATGTCTGGTGGGTGCGCACAAGGCACTTACCCACCCTACATTTGATTTTACTTAAGCGTTACATCATCACCCTTTCATGCAGGCTGATTATCGTCAATGAATAGCAAAACGGGGCTGTCATTAACGCAGGCACCGCCCATTTCAGTCCCACTGCGGTTTTTTCTCACCGCACCCCTGTTCGGGTTAGCCGCCGCAATACTGTTTTTCTGGTTTGGTCCGGCCGCCATTGAAACCCGCTGGTCGCCGGTGACGCTGGCCATCACTCACCTGTTGACCCTTGGATTTCTGCTAATGGCCATTATCGGCGCCATGATGCAGATGTTGCCGGTCATGGTCGGCTCGCCCCTCAACCGGCCGCGCGTGCTCAGCACGGTGGTGCATGTGTTCCTGTGCCTTGGATTATTGGCGCTGGCCTGCGGTTTCTTGTTTACCAATAAGATCCTGATCATCATCTCCATGCCAAGCCTGGCGGCAGGATTGCTGCTATTCGCCGGCGCGGCGTCGACCAGCCTGATGCGCGCGGCTACCATCAATGCAACCGTCACCGGAATGCGGCTGTCGGTCGCTGCCCTGGTGGTTACGCTGGTGCTGGCGCTGATTGTCAGCACCGGCCATGCCTGGTCATGGCATGTTCCAAAAACCATCACCAATGTGCATATGACCTGGGGGCTGGTCGGAACCGTGTCATTATTGATCATCGGCGTGGCCTACGAGGTGGTGCCGATGTTTCAGATGACGCCCGCCTATCCGGGGTGGATGAAGCGCCGTTTCACAACGCTGCTGTTCATCGGCCTGCTCCTCTGGTCGGCACTGTATGCCTTGCAGTCAAATGGCTCCACCCTGATGACCGTACTGGCAGATCTGGCCTCCTCGTTCCTTGCGCTATGGCTGCTTGTCTTTGCGGTGATCACCTATCGCCTGCAAGGGCAACGCAAGCGCCGCACCCCAGACGTCAGCGTTCATTTCTGGCGTACCGGGTTGATCTGTCTGGGCCTGTGTGCCGTGTTATGGGTCGTTTCGCGCCTATGGCCGGCCCTGGATAACTGGCCTCGATTGAACATGCTGCTGGGCGTACTGATGATCGTCGGCTTCGCCGTTTCCGTCATCAACGCCATGTTGTACAAGATCGCTCCCTTTCTGGTGTGGCTTCACTCGCAACATCTGCCCGGCAGTGCGCGAGCCATACCGAACATGAATTAAATTATTTCCAAACAAAATAAACTGCGCCACTTTCTGCTCCATCTGGGCGCCCTGCTATTGCTGATGATGGCTTTGATCTGGCCATCATTAAGCTACCCTTCGGCGTTTTTATTTATCCTGGCGTTTGCTCAGCTCTGTTTCAATCTCCATTCCGCCCTGCGTATTTATCTGGTCATCAAGAGAAACACGGAAGCAGCGGCCTCCTGATCATCCATTTACTCGCCGGATTTATAAAGGCTTACCCGGCGGGAGATATCTGCTGGAATGAACCCCTGTGAGATGGTGTTAATTGATTTTCCGAAGGCATACCATTTTATGGCGTTAATTGATCTTTCGAAGGAATACCATTCTGTTTCTTTGAGGCTGTAGGGTGGATAAGCGCAGCGCATCCACCCTACAACTGCGGCGAACACCGCACAGCTAGGCGATGGGTGTCTCTTGCCACGCGGCCTCGCTTAGTTGCTGCCAGAAGGGTCGCTCTATCATGCCTTCATACTATACATATAGACATTCCAAATGTATGGTATGAAGGCGACGAATGATGCCCTCCTCCTTCCTTTTCAATAGGGTAGGGTAGAGGGCGGGCGAGAACCTGCCCTCTACTCTACCCTATTCTTCCAGATTGACATATTGTATCGCATAAGATACAGTTAATATATGATAGAAATTCGCCAGACCGAGATCTTTGCTAAATGGTTTAGTGGTCTGCGTGATAGAAATGCCCGAACACGCATTCAAATACGCATCGATCGTTTGCAGTTGGGCAACCCTGGTGATGTGAAACCGGTTGGCGAGGGTGTTTCGGAATTGCGGATCGATTGCGGTCTCGGTTACAGGGTGTATTACGCTCAGCGCGGCTCTGTGCTGATCGTGTTGCTGGCGGGCGGTGATAAACGCACGCAAAATCGCGACATCAAAACCGCGCTGGAACTTGCGCGCGACCTTTAGGAGGTTATCATGAAAAAAGCCAAGACTAAGACCCGCCCCTACGATCCAGCGGAGTATTTGAAAACCAATAAGGATATGGCGGCCTATCTGGAAGCCGCTCTGGAAGAGGGTGATCCTGCGTTGATTACGCACGCGCTTGGAGTGATTGCGCGCGCCAAGGGGATGGCACAACTGGCGCGAGATACGGGACTTGGGCGAGAGAATCTCTATAAGGCCCTCTCATCCGAAGGAAATCCGGAGTTCGCGACCGTGCTGAAGGTGATGCGAGCGCTGGGGCTAAAGCTCCATGCAGATGCGGCGTGAAAACCGCGGTCTCTCCCCCATTCTTCCATTGTCCCTATTTCCCGCGCACAAAAAAGCCGGCAATGTTGCCATTGCCGGCTGATGGTCGTCTTACCCGGGCCGGTCAGGCTTAGGGCAGCATCCAGGTCACGCTGACGCGTGAGAGCAGCCCATTATCAGTACCACTCATGGCAAACTCCTTTTCCACCACAGCATCCACAGTGACCGGTCCACGGGTGTAACCCGCACCCAGGGCAACGGCCGTAGAAGTACCGGACCATACACGCTCATTGGTCTGGTTGGTGGAATAAGTGGCTATCTGGGTACCGGCAGTCGAGGTGCCAGCGGTGGTATCCGTATCCGACATATCCCAATACGTGGTCCTCGAGTTCTCCTCATAGGCTTCGTACAGATTCTTGGTGACGGAACCGCGCAATTTCCAGTTGGCATTGAGCTCTCCTTCCATGGCAATGATCAACGGTATGCGGGTCTGTTCATAGCTGTAGGCGCTATTCGTCTGTGTTCCCAGGCATGGCCATCTTGGAGCCACTTCACATCCATCGTTGTAGGTAGTAGTGCCTGCGATATTATCCGTGAAGCTGTGTGCCGTGGTGGTATTGATCGCCGCCTGATCATACTCATAGTCAGCCCAGCCCACCGAGGCTGAGAGCAGGGAGGTGGGCGTCGGGTTATAGTTGCGTGTCACCTGGAGCTGCAAGGTGGTCTGTTCATCGGTGCGTGTGCCACTCGAGGCAAAACGATCGACCACATTGACATCCAGCGTACCATCATTGGTAGTGTCTTCCGTATAGGTTTCCACTGCGCTCAGGCTATTGGTGGAGTTGTTCTCCTCGTTCTGGTAACCCAGGGTCACCAGGGTGTCGGGCATGGGCTCGACACGCAGGGCCAGACCAAGGTTCTGGGCGCTGTCACTCTCGATCGTCTGACTACCGGTGAAGGTTGTGTTATCCACGTAGTTAATGAGGCCTGCCCCATTATAGTTTTGCCGCAATACATTATCGGCGAAGGTGGAACTACTGCTGGCATCGGGCATGCCGAAGGTCAGGCTGACTTCCAGATTGTTCAGAGCAGGCATCTCAATGCCCAGGGCCAGGTTAAGCTCGTCCGATTCCATCTTGGTGTGGTTGGCGGTTATAGCGGAGGTATTGAGGATACCCGCAAAGGTAGCTGTATTGATGGCATTTGGATCTGTCCAGCTTGGCGCGGGCAGGGAGTCTTCATCCGTCAGGGCCTGGAAGTTCAGGCGCGCCCCGATGTGGTTGCCGCCTGCCGTGGTGCCCCAGAACAGATCGAACTGGCTCTTGGGCTGTTCGACCTGGGGCGCATTGGAGATATCCCAGTTTTGTGTGCCTGTCTGAGCATTAAAGGGTGTGCCTCCTGTGGCTGAGGTCAGCTCGGTAGGTGAAATCGATTGATTACCACTAAAGCCGTAATTGGTGGGATCGGCAAGGCTATCATCCAGATCGGCGGCTAGATTACTGCTCGAAGGCCGTCCGATATAAACACCAAAGGTCTGGCCATTGCCCAGAGTCTTGTAGACGCCCGCGGCTTCCTGGCTGCTGCTGACCGGAATATTGATATCAACGCGATTGCTGTAATTTACCACCTGGGCCGGGTTGACCCAGATATTATAGGAATCGCGAAGGTTGGAATAATCGGATTGTAGGGCGCTACTGCGTGCATCTGAACCGCTATAATCGAAACCGTCGACAGTTGCGACGGCCTGCGTTGACAGCGCCGACAACACCGCAGCGGACAATGCGGTTAAACGGTATGCTTTTATTTTCATGTCTCTTTCCTCCCGATGAATATTCACGATTGTTTATTGATGCTTGTTGAATAAATATCTAGCGAGGGAAGCCCCGGTGCTCTTGCAGTGCCGGATTTTATTATCTCCCCATGAGCGATAAATCTACACGCCATCAAAATAGATTGCCAGTATTTTTTTACAAAATCTTACAGGCGATCGATTGGCCGCTTATGCGCGTGAAATCAATTGTATGGCGTGAAATCCGGTTTTTGCCGTGTTTTTCAGGGTCAGCGCAACATTGGGGCGGGCCACTGATCCGGTATGTTGCCGTGGTGGCCAAAGAGCGCGATATCCGCCGGACTGACCGGGGATCGCGAGCGGATGTTCGCTCTCACAGGTGCAGCGACGCACACGAGGATTTCCACCACCGGTGGCCGCACATAAAAAAAGGGCGCCCGGAGGCGCCCTTTAGAACTACACGATCAAACACCTTACTGGCTGGAGAAGCTCAGGTTTATGCCCACCGCAAAGGCGCTGGCGGTTTTATCTGCGCCAGCCGACGGGCCGGAGCCGGCGGTAATGCCGCCGCTGCCGCTGGCGTCATTGGACACCTGCGCATACAGGGCATAGAGCTCGGCATTCGGGGTCATCTTTTTGGAGACGCCAAGGGCCAGGTAATCACCGCCGTTATTCGAGCCGCTGGCGGTTTCACCCCTCTGTCCGATTGCCAGCTTGACATTGGTGCCTTCGGCAATCGGATGTGCAACGCTGAAATAGATGTTATCCTGGTCCGACTTGGTTCCGGTTGTCATATCCACCTCGGTATTCTCATAGATAAGACCCAGGGCGGTCTTCGTCGGCAGTGTGTAGCCTACCGCCAGCTTCATGGCAGTGGCATCTTCATTATCAGTACCGGTCCAATCAGTCAAACTCTGATACGCCAGGGTGGCATACAGGCCCATGTCCTTGTTGTTGTACATGGCGGCGAGGCTGAAGCCGTCCTTTTCGATGGTTGAGCTCGTATCTGGCAGATTGTCATTGCCTGTATCAGTGATATAGCCTACCCCCAGGGTGAAGCCGCTCATGTCCGGCGAGGTATAGATAATAATGTTGTCCGGACGGATGTCATGGGTAGTGCTGATCACGGCGTTATAGTCGGCATAGGAGTCGGCAAAGATATCCAGCTTGCCGGTGGATGTCTTGTAGGGGGAATCGGTATGACCCGCTACAACCGTACCAAAGCCACCAGCCAGACCCACGAAGGTGTTGCGGGTGGCGATCAGTAGGCCAGAACCAGTATCTTGAGTCGTTGTCGTAGTAGTAGTAGCGCCACTACCATCATCAGTATCAGTAGTATTGGTATCAGTAAAACTG
Source organism: Gammaproteobacteria bacterium RBG_16_57_12 (assembly GCA_001801365.1). Lineage (GTDB taxonomy): Bacteria > Pseudomonadota > Gammaproteobacteria > RBG-16-57-12 > RBG-16-57-12 > RBG-16-57-12. Next base: position 9,148 of record MGXL01000140.1, read on the forward strand.
ACACTGGAAGTGTTGTCATCATCCATGTCTATCTGGGCTTCGATCTGATACACGGCCTTCAGGCCATCGCCCAGATCCTCGGCACCCTTGAACCCCAGACGCGAGTTATGGCTGGTTACCGCAATCGAGCTGTCATCAGCCCCGGTTGCCGAACTGTCGTCGCTGATAAAACCAACAGACACGCGCGCCTGACCATATACCTCAACGGCGGCCTGCGCCCCCAGCGGTGCGGCCAGAGCGGCGGCAATACTCAGAGCGATGATTCTTTTGCTGTGTTTCATTAGGCTCTCCTGTGTGTGAAAAGTGTGAAATATTGTCATTGTTTTCATGTCCCCCCCTTCGTATATAGATTAATGATTATTTTTGAACTTGATTTGTGGGTCCATTTAAATCATCTTTATCAAACAATGCCTTGATGCAGATCAAATAAGGCGTTTATCGATCTCCCGAAGGATTGCCTTGATAACATCTTTTTAGGCAGATCGCGGGCATGCAGCCTATATGCAATGATGCAATTTGTCATCTGGCCGTTTTATCCACTGGCAAGTATTGCTGCGGCATTTGATGCACATCAAGGAGCAGCAGGGTATTTTTCATTCTCCTAGTCCAGGAAGCTCCGATGAACAAATCAGAGATTTTATAACATACAGTATTGAGGTAGACAATAGTGCGATGACTCATTATATGGAGCTCCTGGCGACTAATCAGCCATGGAACCTCATCAAGTTTATGGTTGTTCCGGTGGTGCTGGCTGAAACGGTGGCCATTACCGAGTTGTATATCCTGTTTTCCCGGCGGTGCGGCGCATCAGTAGCCGCTGTATGTGCCGATGCCGCCGGGTTCACGCCTGGCGGGCGGCAGGCTTGACCGTATCCTGCCGCAGATAGTAGATCAGGGTGATGATGCCCAGCCAAAGCAGTGCGGCCATGGCGCTGTGAGTGACGACTGCCACGAGTGGAACGCTGAATATCACCACCGAAATCCCGAGCAGAACCTGAAGGAGTAAGGCGGCGAGGAGGATACTGCCGATGGTTCGAAGGCGGCCGCCGAGTCTTATCGCCTTATATCCCAGCCAGCCAACCAGCAATATGACCAGGCCCGCGCCCATTCTGTGCGCGACATGAAGGCTGGCGGCCGCCGCCGAACTGAAGATCACCTTTCCCTCGCCGTTTACCTCCAATAGTTGCTGCACAGAGAAGCCTTCGGAAAAGTTCATGGCCGGCCACCATGAGCCATTGCAGTCAGGAAACGTGGTGCAGGCCAGCGCCGCAAAATGAGAGCTTATCCAGCCACCCAGCGCCGTTTGGGTCACCACAGCCATAAGCCCGAGCGCAGCCCAGGTTCGGAGCGTCCGGTGACGCGGATTAATCTGGCGTGGGCCCTGAGCCAGGTATAGCCACCAGAACGAGCCCAGCAGGGCAATCCCTCCCAGCAGGTTGGCCATGATCACCGGCGGCCGCAGCAGCGGGGATCCGTACCAGATACCCAGGACGGACAGAAGCAGGGAGATGCCCAGGATCACGAACGGGACAACGACGGGCATACCCGGTTCTTTGCGTCTGCGCCAGGCCACGACGGTAATCGCTATAATGAATAGCAGCAAAAGACTTGCAACAACGCGGTGTGCTCGCTCCACAGCGGTTGGCGGCGTAATCGCTGATGGCTGCGCAAAACCGAAATCGGATGCGGCGATGTCTCGCGCATACCTGGCAGCATCGACATAACCAAAACATTCAGGCCAGCCGGTACATCCCAGCCCCTGGTTCGACAGGCGCATCAGGGAACTCAAAACAATCAAGGCAAATGACAACAAAAATGCAATCGCCACCAGCCTTGCGAACAGGGAACCAGGATATTTGAACATTTGACCCTCTCTGATTAATTGTCATTATTATGGGTTGGGCTTTAGTCTGTATGTCACTGCGCATCAGTTGACATAGGCGTCTTGCGCGCCGGTACCCTGTGGATGATTTTTGCGATGATTATACATAGATGTCGCAAAACATCAGACCTAAATCAGAGTTTCCCTTGACCTAAATCAAGGTGAAGGCCGGGCAATAGAGCTACGGTTGTGTCCAAGGTTTAATCCGCGATATCGGGCATATGCTGCATCGAAGACGGTTATATACCTTAGGTACCGATACTGGTACAAATAACTGCAAATAAAACTAACATATATGGGGGATACCAAATGTTGAGAAATAAATATATGCTGGGCCTTCTCAAAACAACAGCCGTCACGGCGCTGGGTCTGGCAGTCAGCCTGCCAGCCATGGCCGTTGATATCAGTAAACTGCCGGTGGTTACGCAGGAAATGGTGGCACCACCCTTCCTGCCAAAACACGATCAGGTCAGCAAGGGGCAAAAGCTCGTGAAGGTGACCCTGTCGACAATAGAAAAGCCTATGGTGCTTGATGCGGACGGTACCACCTACCAGGCCATGACCTTTAACGGCACACTGCCGGGCCCGGCCATTGTCGTTCATCAGGATGACTATGTCGAATTGACCCTGACGAATCCCAAGACCAGCACCCTGGAGCACAATATTGACCTGCACGAAGTGACCGGAGCCCTCGGCGGCGCCGGTTTGACCAAGGTCAAGCCAGGTGAATCAAAGACCATCCGCTTCAAGGCCACCAAGCTGGGCACCTTTGTGTACCACTGCGCCCCGGGCGGCATGATGATTCCCTACCACATCATTTCCGGTATGCATGGTCTGATCATGGTACTGCCGAAGGATGGCCTGAAGGATAAGAACGGCAAGTCGCTCACATACAATAAGGCCTGGTACTTTGGTGAGAATGAATGGTATGCGCCCAAGGACAAGAATGGCAAATACATGAAGTATGACAGCCCGATGGAAGCCATGAACGATGTCATGGAAGTCGCCAAAGGCCTGATCCCGACGCACGTCACCCTGGGCGGCAAGGCCTTTGCCTATACCGGTGATAATGCGCTGAAGGCCAATGTGGGTGATACCGTCCTGATGGTTCATTCCCAGTCGAATCGTGACTCACGTCCGCATCTGATCGGCGGTCATGGCGAGTATGTTTGGGAGCGTGGCAATTTTGCTGATGCGCCGATAACGGATATCGAAACCTGGTTCATCGCCGGCGGCAGCGC
>MGXL01000140.1:12503-15714 GCA_001801365.1 Gammaproteobacteria bacterium RBG_16_57_12
GAAACGGCCATTATTGCCGTGATCATCATGCACCTGAATTGTGCAATCGACATCAATGATGTTTGGTTTAATGATCTCACGATGTAACACCTTATTGTTGCTGGTATAGATGCCCGCATCTGTCAGAACAACTCAAGCGCTCATGCAAAGAGAGGATGTCCCGCAACTGGAGGTCTGCCATTAGCGGGCTGGACTCAGAAAAGCTTTGCCGATGATCTGCATCGCAATGAAAAATAATTGAAAATTCCGGTTATCAGATAAATCTCGGGCGAGTAACCTTTCTTACCCGCCGCTAATTGCACTAAATAGATGCATTGATATTTCAATCCACATCATAACGGTGCATGTGATTCCACTTGCAGTTCATATATATCTGCTAACTCTTTGAAATTTATGCTGGCGCATGAATTGGCATAATTCATGCACTTGCAACGCAAGTCATGCATATCCGGGCGCTTTGCCGAATGTAACCTTCAGGTGTTTTACCTTAGATATCAACCATGGGAGAGAGAACATGAAGAAAAGACTGATCGCCATCGCCGTTGCCGCGGCCATTACCCCCGCCATTGCCGCGGCGGGCAGCGCCAATATCAGCGGGTTCGTGGATATCTACACCACGCTGGCCACCGATGACGGCAAAGAAAAATACTTTCTGGCCGATGGTGAAGTGGATGTGCGCAATGCATTGACCGACAGTGTCACGGTGGGCATGGACCTGGATATCTCGTTGGTTAGTAGTGGCACAGCTGTTGCGGGCAAGGCCGACTCCGGCCAGATCGAGCAGGCCTTCTTCGCCTGGAAGGCGGCCGACATGCTGACCGTGCTGGGCGGCGTGATGAACAACCCGCTGGGCTGGGAAGCGGAAGACGCCCCCGACATGCCCACGACCACCCATGGCCAGCTCCACGGGGTCTTCGATGCCCAGACCGCTCAGGACGGCAATAACACGACGGGCCTGGCAGCCGCTATCAAGGCCGGCGATATGGCCACCGTCACCCTGGGGGTTTTCAACGATAATACCTTGATCACCAAGCCGGCAACGGCCACCACATACGGAATCGTTACCGAGTACGAAAATTCCCTGCTGGCCATGGTCAACGTCACTCCGATGGCAGGTCTGGCCATCGAGGCCGGCCTCCTGACCGCCGAACCGGGCACGACGGTTGATACAGTGGCCGGGGATATCATGGACCTGAATGTCGAGTTCACGGGTGTGCCCGACCTCAAAGTCGCCTTCGAATACCTGACGGCCGATGAGTACTACGACAGCGCCTACCAGATACTGGTCGGCTACAACATCCTGCCCAATTTCGGTGTGATCGCCCGTATGGATAATGTCTCCATGGATGACGCGGCCAATACGGAAACCTCCACCACCACCCTGTATGCCTCCTATGGCATCGCCGACAATCTGAGTGTCGCGCTGGAGTTCTGGAGCACGGAAACGGAGGACAACACCGGCACGACCTACGAGAACGATGCCGTGAATCTGGAGTTCATCGCCAAGTTCTGAGCAGACTGACAGCCATAAACCTGTGTGATTCGAGCCGCGCCCTGCGCGGCTCTTTTTTGTGCGCCTCGCAGCCCCGTAGCCCCGTAGGGCGGAAAAGCGCAGCGCCTTCCGCCGTTATGATCGCTCACCACGCTCACCTGCGGCCAAGTCCTCGACGCTACCCGCCCAGTCTTTGGGATACACGCCCAAGCCAACATAATGATGGAACGTCGAATGTGGCCAGTCGGCAACGGCTTTCACCAACCCATGTTTTAGCGGATTGATGTGAACATAATCCATATGGACCGCATAGTCGGCCTCGTCTTTTATGGTGTGCTCCCAAAACCGTCGCTGCCAGATTCCTCGCTCACCACGCGAAATTCGCGTTTGTGAGCGATATTCAGTTACCGGGATCGCCTTTGCAAATCGAATCTTGATCGCCCGCCAACGGGATGAATAATCAACATCACCGGGCGGCAAAGTCCAAATACTATGCATGTGATCCGGCAATATCACCCAGGCATCGATATGGAAGGGGTGTTTATGCCGCACCCATTTCACCGCATTACGCAAGTCGTCAATATAACGGACAAGAAAATCGCTCTTGCGCTCCAATAAATTCACGGTAAAGAAATAGGTTCCACCCGGCACGCGCTGTCGACGATAGTCTGGCATGAGGGGATTCTTGCATGTAATTCCATTCGGCGGAAGGCGCTTCGCTTTTCCGCCCTACCGAGCTGCTAAAAACAATCCATGCACTTATCCCACCAGCATCTTGATGGCGATGAGGGCCAGCAGTGCTGCAAACCAGCGGCGCAACTGAAGCAGTGGCAGGCGGTGCGCCCAGGCTGCGCCCAGGGGTGCAAACAATATGCTTGCGATAGCGATGCCGGTCATGGCCGGTAGATAGATATACCCCAGACTCCATTTCATAGGGGGCATATTGTTCCAGCCCATAATGATGAAGCCGAGGCTGCCTGCCAAGGCGATGGGCAGACCGCAGGCTGCCGAGGTGGCCACAGCCTGACGCATATTGACCTGACACACATGCAGAAACGGTACGGTGAGCGTGCCGCCGCCGATGCCGATCAGGCTGGAAACGATGCCGATCACAGCGCCGATGCCGGCCAGCCCGACACGACCCGGCAATGGCCGAACGCCATGGGGCAGCAGCGACAAGCCCATTTGCAGGGCGATCAGCAATTCGAATACTCCAAAGAAAACGCGCAGAGCGCCGGCGGATAATTTATCGGCCAGCAAGGCACCGGCCAGGGCGCCGGTGGCAATGCCGGGTGCCATCGCGCGCGCCAGCGGCCAGAGCACCGCGCCTCTTTTGTGATGGGCGCGCAGCGAGGCGATGGAGGTAAACAGGATGGTGGCCAGCGAAGTGCCGATCGCCACCTGCATCACCTGTTCAGGCGGAATACCCTGGATCGGCAAGATGAGATAGAGGGCCGGCACGATGACCAGACCGCCGCCCAGTCCGAACAGGCCGCCGAGCAGGCCGGCGATGGCGCCCAGTCCCAGATACAGAATGATGAACGACAACATGGCTCCGTTGAAATTATGGATATCGGAATTGAACCCCGTGGGAGCGAGCGACAGCTCGCGATCCTTCTGTGCCGTTTATCGCGACCCATGGCCGCTTCCACAAGGCTTCATTCACCTTAACCGCCGCCTTTGGTCATCCCACAATCATTCATCTAATCCACAGGGTCT
>MGXL01000140.1:15748-16079 GCA_001801365.1 Gammaproteobacteria bacterium RBG_16_57_12
GGATTCGCGTATGCCGCCGAAGGGCAGGCGCGGGTCGCTCTTGACCATGCCATTGACGAAGGCGGCGCCGGACTGGATGCGCCGGGCGATGCGCTCGCCGCGCGCCGTGTCCCGGGTCCACACGCTGCCGCCCAGACCAAAGCGTGTATCGTTGGCGATGCGGATGGCGTCCTCTTCATTTGTGGCGCGGATTACGGCTGCCACGGGGCCAAACAGTTCTTCGTGATAGGCGCGCATGCCCGGCCGCACCTGGTCAAGCAGCGAGGCCTGATAATAGGCGCCCGGACCTGCCACCGGCTGGCAACCGGCCACGGCAACCGCCCCCTGCCGG
>MGXL01000140.1:16145-17914 GCA_001801365.1 Gammaproteobacteria bacterium RBG_16_57_12
GTGGCCTCATCCAGGGGATCGCCGACACGCAGCGCTTCGACGGCCAGTTTGAGCTGCGCCACAAACCGTTTGGCGATCCCATCCACCACGATAAAGCGCTTGGCGGCGATGCAGCTCTGTCCGGCATTGAGAAAACGCGAGGCCACGGCGTTTTGCACCGTCAGTTCGAGATCGGCATCTTCCAGCACGATGAAGGCATCGGAGCCGCCCAGTTCCAGCACGGATTTTTTCAGCGCCTGCCCGGCGGCGGCGGCCACCTGGCGGCCCGCCGGGCAACTGCCGGTCAGGGTCACCGCCTGGATGCGCGGATCTTCGATGACACCCTGGACCTGGGCGGCCGTAATCATCAGACTGCGGAACACCCCCGGCGGAAAACCGGCGGCAGTGAAAATTTCTTCCAGCGCCAGGGCGCACTGCGGCACATTGGAGGCGTGTTTTAGCACACCGGTATTGCCCGCCACCAGGGCTGGGATGGCGAAACGCATCACCTGCCAGAATGGAAAATTCCAGGGCATCACCGCCAGCACGGTACCCAGCGGCAGATAGGCCACATAGCTTTTGCCAGCATCGGAGGGTATCGCTTCATCGGCAAGAAAGGCCGGTCCCTGTTCGGCATAGTAGTTACAGCCCAGGGCGCATTTCTCCACCTCGGCCAGCGCCTCTTTATACAGCTTGCCCATCTCCAGCGTGATGAGGCGCGCCAGTTCTTCCTTGCGCCGGCGCAATACCACACCGGCCGCGCGCACCAGACGGCAGCGTTCGGCCATCGGGGTGTCGGCCCAGCGCGGGGTCGCCTCGGCCACCTGTTGCAGGGCCTGTTCCAGTTGCGCCGCATCCCAGGCGGCATACTCCCCGATCAGGCGGCCATCCCTGGGGTCGATGGACTGAAAAGACATGTGATTCCTCATGGGGTGGTGGCTTGATGTGCACAGTATAGTCCCAAGGTCAGGCCGGCGGCCATGGTGGGTTTGGCGCTACGCAAGTTCAGGCATAACTGCTAGAATCCTTGCGATGGCGCGAATCCCGGCACCACCTGTCAGTTGGAGAAAACGGCGGAATGAAAACACATAAGATCTGCATACTCGGCGGTACCGGCTTTGTCGGCAGTCATCTGGTCAGTCGCCTGGTCAAGGACCATCACACGATACGCATCCTGACGCGCCGTCGCGAGCGGCATCGCGATCTGCTGGTCTATCCCGATGTGGAAGTCGTGGAGGCCGATGTTCACGACGTGCATGCCCTGATCCGGCATTTTGCCGGTTGCGATACCGTCATCAATCTGGTCGGCATACTCAACGAGCAGGGCCGGCAGACCTTCCAGCAGGTGCACGAGGAACTACCGCGCAAGATCATCCAGGCCTGCCAGGCCAACGGCATCAGCCGGGTGCTGCACATGAGCGCCCTGAATGCCGATGCCATCCACGGCAGCAGCAAATACCTGCGCAGCAAGGGCGTGGGAGAGGATCTGGTGCACAATGCCGGGGGGATGCTTGTCACCAGCTTCCGGCCATCAGTGATCTTCGGACCCGATGATTCGTTTTTCAACCGCTTCGTGAGTCTGATGAAAATCTCACAGATATTTTTTCCGATTGTGTGTGCCGATGCGCGCTTCGCCCCGGTGTTTGTCGGGGATGTGGTCGAGGCCTTTGCCCGGTCGCTCGGCAAGCCGGCCACAAATGGCCAGCGTTATGAGCTGTGCGGACCCCGCAGCTACACCCTGCGGGAGCTGGTGGAGTACACGGCACAGCAGGCAGATATGCTGCGCATCT
>MGXL01000140.1:17921-18243 GCA_001801365.1 Gammaproteobacteria bacterium RBG_16_57_12
CCTGGGCACGCGGGCCTCTTATCTACAGGCACGACTACTGGAAATGCTGCCGGGCAAACCTTTGACGCGCGACAATGTGGACTCCATGCAGACGCCGGCGGTCTGCCAGGGAGAATTCCCCGCGTTATTCGGTATTGTGCCGACACCGATCGAAACCGTGGTGCCTGGCTACATCAATCCCCATCTGGCAGACAAGCAGAAACAATATCAGCGCTATCGCCGCCACGCCGGCCGCAACACCTGATCCGCCGCATGGAAATCTACCTGGTGGGAGGCGCGGTACGCGACAGGCTGCTGGGCCTGCCGGCCAGGGAACGGGACT
>MGXL01000140.1:18267-18584 GCA_001801365.1 Gammaproteobacteria bacterium RBG_16_57_12
CTGAACTGGAGGCGCGAGGCTTTCGCCGGGTCGGCAAGGACTTTCCGGTGTTTTTGCATCCGGACACGCACGAGGAATATGCCCTGGCCCGCACCGAACGCAAGACCGCGCCCGGTTACAAGGGTTTCGAGATACACGCCAGCGCCGAGGTCACCCTGGAGCAGGATCTGCAACGCCGCGACCTGACCATCAACGCCATCGCCCAGACACTCGACGGCAAGCTGATCGACCCCTTCCATGGCCGGCACGACCTCGATCAGCGCCTGTTGCGCCATGTCTCGGCGGCCTTCGCCGAAGACCCGGTGCGCATCCTGCGC
>MGXL01000140.1:18598-19152 GCA_001801365.1 Gammaproteobacteria bacterium RBG_16_57_12
GGCCCGCTTCACCAGTCTGGGCTTTCACGTCGCCGAGGAACCCATGCATCTGATGCGCGCCATGGTGACCAGCGGCGAGGTGGATGCGCTGGTGCCCGAGCGGGTCTGGGCCGAGTGGCAGCGCGCCCTGCAGGAACCGATGCCTGGACAATTTTTCAGCGTGCTGCGTGACTGCGGCGCCCTGGCGCGGATCTTTCCCGAGCTCGACCGGCTGTTCGGCGTGCCGCAACCGGTCGAGCATCATCCCGAGCTCGACACCGGCGTCCACACCCTGCTGGTGCTGGCGCAGGCGGTGCGCCTGAGCGATGATCCACAGGTGCGTTTTGCCGCCCTGGTCCATGACCTGGGCAAGGGCACGACGCCGCCGGAGGACTGGCCGCGCCATCTCGGCCATGAGGAGCGCAGCGTGGCCCTGGTCAAGGCGCTGTGCCAGCGTCTGCGCATACCCAATGACTATCGTGACCTGGCGGTGATGGTGGCGGCCCATCACGGCCATTATCACCGCGCCGCGGAGCTGCGCCCCGGCACCATTTTGAAAACACTTGAGGCGCTGG
>MGXL01000140.1:19344-19693 GCA_001801365.1 Gammaproteobacteria bacterium RBG_16_57_12
AACTGGAACAGCAGCGCATTCGCGCCATCAAGGGGGCGTGCGGGGTGCTCGGCATCAGCGGCGATGATGATTAGGCTATATGCTCGCCGGATCGGGCAGCACGCAGGGCGGCCAGCCCCTGGCGGATTAAATCCGTGGTGCGATCGATGCTGGAGCTGATCTGCTCCTCGGGGATCTTGAGGGCCCGGAGGATGCCGCGCGCTTCCTCAAAGCCGCGCAGGATGGCGGCTTCCACCTCGGGCAGATAACGATCGAGCTGCTGCTGATTAGTCAGCTCGGGATGATTGTTGCGGTACTTTTCATAATGGCCGTTCACAAATTGCAGGATCTGGCTGGCGGCGGTCTGGGG
>MGXL01000140.1:19800-19879 GCA_001801365.1 Gammaproteobacteria bacterium RBG_16_57_12
CGGAAATAGACACTCCCGCCGCGCCGACATGGGGATAGGCCGGCTCGATGCGGTCGACCGCCTGCAATTCACCCAGCGG
>MGXL01000140.1:19907-23708 GCA_001801365.1 Gammaproteobacteria bacterium RBG_16_57_12
GCGATACCGCGGTCACGGTTGGTCAGTTTTTCAGGCGGGATGGACATGGCGGCGGTCCCCGTAGCGCTCTTTAGCCTGACTCAAGTTTAGCCCACTCCCCGCGTTATCACAGCCTCTCGGCAAAGATCCGCGCAAACTGTCCCTCGCGCAGCGGCTGGCTGTCCAGCACCCGGAAGCCGCTATGGGTCAGCAGGTATTCCAGATCCTGGCGGGTAAACCGGTTATGCTCGATGAAATGAGTGAAGATATCCTCCAGGGATTCTACGGTCTGCGAGGGGGCGAAGACATCCACCTCTTCACCCGTCAGGTATTGCGCCAGCGGCGCCCGCACCCAGTCGAACAGGCACAGGCGTCCGCCGCGCCTGAGACAGCGCGCCACTTCCTGCAGGGCGCGCAAGGGCTGGTTGAGTTCGTGCAACACCACGGCGGCCAGCGCCGCATCGACACTGCCGTCCGCCAGGGGCAGGCGCGGATCGTGCAGATCCGCCTCGATGATCTCGCAGCCTTCCGGCAAGGCGCCCGCCGCGGCAATCATATAGGGCATGCATTCCACGCCGATGGCGCGCACCCCGGCGTAGCGCTGCTGCAGGGCGCGCAGAAACAGGGCCGGCCCGGTGCCGAGGTCAAGGATCACCGGCGATCGGCCCAGCACCGGCTCGATCCACTGTTGCCAGGCCGTCCAGAAATCCTCGTTGAAGCGGCCGGCAAAACTGTCTTTCATGTACTGGGCAAACTGTTCGCCGTTACGATGATGCCTGGCCAGCATGTCCTGGGTATGTTGTAAACGTTGGGACATATCACTCACCTCACAATCGCCCGCGCTGGTCATTGAGCGTGAAGCCGCGCAGTGTCATGTCCAGCCCCTTGCCGAGGGCCATGACCTTGAACAGCTCGCCCATTTCCGAGGGCAGGGTCAGTTTTTTGATCTGCTGCGCCAGCTCGAGCTGGGCGCGGGTGTCCAGGGGATTGACCTCGGCGACACTCTCGGCCAGCCCGAGGGCGAGCAGGAAATAGGCCTGGTTGGTAAAGCCGAGCACTTCAAACCCGGCGTCCAGCGCCGCCTCGGCCACGGCGGTAAAATCCACATGGGCGGTGATATCCTGCAGGCCGGGCAGGATCAGCGGATCGGGATGGGCGCGGTGCCGGTAATGACACATCAGGGTACCGCCGCTGCGCTGGGGATGATAATACTCGTGGCGCGGAAAGCCATAATCGATCAGCAGCACCGCGCCCGCCGCCAGACTGTCCACGAGTCCCGCCAGCCATGGCGCGATGGCCAGGTTCACTTCCGACTCATAACCCGGCGCGAGGCCGGCCGGTGTGGCGGCGCGATACCAGGCCTCCAGCGCAGCGCCGGGCCGCTCATGACTCCAGGCAAAACGCTCCCCCTGCCAGGCCACATAGATTTCATTATAGCCCTCCGCCGTTATCTGAAAGCGATGCACCGGCATGGCGTCCAGTACTTCGTTGGCCAGCACCACGCCGCGAAAACCCCCGATGGGCAAACGATCCAGCCATTGCACCCGGTCCAGCAGCCGGGGCACACGTTGCAGCAGGGTCTGTTGCTGGCGTTGGCGCAGTTCGGCGCTGACATCGAGTATGAAATAGTGCGACGGCAGGGCATGACAGCGCTCCAGTTCCAGCAGGATATCGCCGGCCATGGCGCCGGTACCGGCGCCAAATTCGAGGATCGCGCCACCGGGAAGCTGCGCCAGCACCTGCTGGCATTGCCGCGCCAGGCAGCGGGAAAACTGCGGCGAAATCTCCGGGGCGGTGACAAAGTCGCCCGCCGCGCCGAATTTGCGCGCCCCGGCGGCGTAGTAACCCAGGCCGGGGCTATAGAGGGCCAGCGCCATATAGCGGGCAAAATCCAGCCGACCGCCATGGGCCTCCATCTCGGCGCGGATCTGCGCGATGAGCTGCTCACTATGGCGCTGCGCCTCGGGCGTGGGCAGGGGCAAATCTGTGACACCTTTCACATTTTGCAGCATACTGGTAAACCCTGGACGGACTTTACTGATAATCTTTATTAATTGGGACAGCGGAAGCAAGCATGCAGAATAACACAGACGCCCTGGCTGGCAAGGTCGCCCTGATCACCGGCGCCGCCCACCGCATAGGCGAGCGCATCGCCCGCACCCTGCACGGTCATGGCATGAATGTGGTGATCCATTATCGCAGCTCGCGCCCCGGGGCCGAGCGCCTGCTGGCCGACCTGCTGGCCATCCGCGCGGATTCGGCCTGTCTGGCACAGGCCGACTTGCAGGATACCTTTAGCCTGGGCCGGCTGGCGCAACAGGCCGTGGCGGCGTGGGGACGGCTGGATGTGCTGATCAATAACGCCTCGCTGTTCTATCCGACGGCCATCGACCGGGCGACCACCACTCAATGGGACGAGCTGATGAATGCCAATCTCAAGGCGCCGTTTTTCCTGTCCCAGGCCTGCGCTGGGGCCCTGCGCCAATCACACGGCCTCATCATCAATATCACCGACATCCATGCCGAGCGGCCCTTGCGCGAGCATCCCATCTACAGCATCACCAAGGCCGGGCTGGTCATGCTGACCCGGGCGCTGGCCTGCGAGCTGGCGCCGCAGGTGCGGGTCAATGCCATTGCCCCGGGCGCGATTCTGTGGCCCGAGCAAGACATGGATGCCGATACCCGGGAGCGTATTATCTCCCGCACTTTTCTCAAACGCCGCGGCGATCCGGACGATATCGCCGGCGCCGCGGTGTATCTGGTCCGTGATGCGAACTATGTCAGCGGGCAGGTGCTGACCGTGGATGGCGGGCGCTCGATCAATAGTTAACACATGGCTTTAATCACGCATAAATCATGGGCATAATGCAATGCATATAACCAAAAGGCATCGAATCGATATGAACAGGATAGTCCTCTTTATTATCTGCATGTGTGGTGCCGGCAGCGCTCTGGCCGAGACCAAATACGTGACCGACAAGCTGACCATCACCATGCGCGCCGGGCAGGATGTCTCCTACAGGATCGTGCGCACCCTGCCCAGCGGCACGCCGGTCGAGATCCTGGAGACCGCGGACAACGGTTACTCGCGCGTGCGCATCGCTGATAATGAGGAAGGCTGGGTATTGAGTCAATATCTGGAAAATGAACCCGCTGCCCGCGAGAAGCTGGTGGCTGTCGAGGCGCAACTGGCCAAACTCAAGGAAGAAAACGCCCGGATGAAAAAGGAGCTGACCGTTCTGAAGGATGACTACAAGCAACAGCAGGACCAGCTCAAGAAAACCAGTGGTGATCAGGAAAATGCCAGCCGTGAATTAAGCCGCCTGCGCCAGGTGGCGGCCGATCCCATCCGCCTGAGCGAGGAAAATGCTGTGCTCAAGGGCGATACGGAGAAACTCCGGAATGAACTGCAACAGTTGCAGGAACAAAATCAGCTGTTGCAGGATAACTCCAACAAGGTTTGGTTCGGTATCGGCGGCGCTGTCCTGCTGGGCGGCCTATTGCTGGGCCTGATTATTCCCAAGATACGTTGGCGCCGTAGCTCCACCTGGCACTAGCAGCCTGCAAATCAAAGGCTCAGTCCCCCCAAGGAAAATCGATCGGCCACAGCGCCTGGCGTGATTGGTCAAACGCCTGCCACAACTCCGTGAAGGTCTGCCCGGTCAATGGATGATGCCGTTCGGCGGCAAGCTCCGCCAGCGGCCGGAGCACAAAGGCATTTCTGACAATTTCATCGCGCGGCAATTCCAGCCCCGGCGCATGCAGTATCAGATCATCGTAAAGCAACAGATCCAGATCCAGGGTGCGGGGGCTGAACCGGGT
>MGXL01000141.1:0-907 GCA_001801365.1 Gammaproteobacteria bacterium RBG_16_57_12
TAATACGGCATGCCTTCGGAAAATCAGATAACACCATAAATCAGTCCGCCTATCTGGGATTCCCTAAATATCATTACTCAAAATCAATCCCCAAATAGGGCTAGGACAGCGGCTGCGATCTATGGAATAATTGAGGTTTGTTTTCACTCACCGCTTATGTGTACAGGAGAATAACATGGAAGGCAACAAGCAAAAGGCGCTTACCATCGCCCTGAGTCAGATTGAAAAGCAGTTCGGCAAGGGATCGGTCATGCGTCTGGGCGATGCCCCGCTGGCATCGCGTGATATCGAGGCGATCTCCACGGGCTCGCTGGGCCTGGATATCGCCCTGGGTGTCGGCGGCCTGCCCAAGGGGCGTATCGTGGAAATCTACGGCCCGGAATCGTCCGGCAAGACCACCCTGACCCTGCATGCCATCGCCGAGGCCCAGAAGCAGGGCGGTACCGCGGCCTTTATCGATGCCGAACATGCCCTGGACCCCAACTATGCCGAAAAGCTCGGCGTTAATGTCGATGATCTGCTGGTTTCCCAGCCGGACACCGGTGAGCAGGCCCTGGAAATCGCCGACATGCTGGTGCGTTCCGGCGCCGTGGATGTGGTGGTCATCGACTCGGTCGCGGCCCTGACGCCCAAGGCTGAAATCGAAGGCGATATGGGTGATTCACACATGGGCTTGCAGGCCCGCCTGATGTCCCAGGCCCTGCGCAAGCTCACCGCCAATATCAAGCGTTCCAACACCCTGGTGATCTTCATCAACCAGATCCGTATGAAGATCGGCGTCATGTTCGGCAATCCGGAAACCACCACCGGCGGCAATGCCCTGAAGTTCTATGCCTCGGTGCGCCTGGATATCCGCCGCATCGGCTCCATCAAACAGGGTGAAGAAGTGGTGGGCAGCGAGACCCGC
>MGXL01000141.1:969-1722 GCA_001801365.1 Gammaproteobacteria bacterium RBG_16_57_12
TGACAAGGGCATCTCCCGTGAAGGCGAGATCATCGAACTGGGTGTCGCCAACGGCCTGGTCGAGAAGTCCGGCGCCTGGTACAGCTATAATGGCGAGCGCATCGGCCAGGGCAAGGACAATGTGCGTAAATTCCTGGTCGACAATGCCGAAACCGCCCGGGAGATCGAAACCCGCTTGCGTGAAATCCTCATCCTCAAGCCCGCCGGCCGGGGAGTGGTGGAAGCGCCGGAGGAGGTTGAGGCCTGAGCGTAACGGTGTTTATCTGTTTGTAGATGGTATCCCGTTTCAAGGCGGCAACGCCGGATATCGAGGTGCGCCGCCGTGCCCTGGATTTACTGGCACGGCGCGAGCACTCCGCGCAGGAGCTACAGCAGAAACTGCGTGCCAGGGGTTTTGATCATCAGACGATTACCGATGTAGTGCGCGGTCTGACGGCGGAAGGACTGCTCAGTGACGAGCGCTTTGTCGAGGCGTTTATTGATTCCCGAGTAAATAAAGGCTATGGTCCGCTGCGCATCCGCTCCGAGTTGCAGGAGCGCGGCATCGGCGAGGCGCTGATTGCCAGACACCTGGACGAGGCGGAGCGGGATTGGCCCGCCCGGATCGAGGCGGTGCGGCGCAAACGCTTCGGCGCCGGTCTGCCGGAGGAATACAAGGCACAGGCGCAGCAGATGCGGTTTTTACAATATCGCGGTTTTGGCGGCGAGCAGATCCGAGCGCTGTTCAGGCAAAAAGATCGGGATTAACAGTTA
>MGXL01000141.1:1780-14486 GCA_001801365.1 Gammaproteobacteria bacterium RBG_16_57_12
CCCGGGGTCATCAGGTCGTGCCCAGCAGTCCGCTGGTGCCCGGCAATGATCCGACCCTGCTGTTCACCAATGCGGGCATGGTGCAGTTCAAGGATACCTTCCTGGGCCTGGAGCCGCGCCCGTATGCGCGCGCCGTCAGTTCGCAGCGCTGCGTCCGCGCCGGCGGCAAGCACAACGATCTGGAAAATGTCGGCTATACCGCCCGCCACCACACCTTCTTCGAGATGTTGGGCAATTTCAGCTTCGGCGACTACTTCAAGCGCGAGGCGATCCACTATGCCTGGGAATTCCTGACCCGGACCCTTGAGTTGCCCAGGGAAAAGCTGTGGGTGACGGTATTTGAAGAGGATGACGAGGCGGCGGACATCTGGCTCAAGGAGATCGGCGTGGATCCCGCGCGCTTCTCGCGCATCGGCGCCACGGACAATTTCTGGTCCATGGGCGATACCGGGCCGTGCGGGCCCTGTTCGGAGATTTTTTACGATCATGGCCCGAAGATCGCCGGTGGCCCGCCCGGCTCGCCCGACGCCGATGGTGACCGCTATATCGAAATCTGGAACCTGGTGTTCATGCAATATGACCGGGCCGCGGACGGCACCCTGACGCCCCTGCCCAAACCCTCGGTGGATACCGGCATGGGCCTGGAACGGCTGGCGGCGGTGCTGCAAGGGGTGCACAACAACTATGACATCGACCTGTTCCGGCATCTGATCCGGGCCGCCGCCGCCCTGGCGGGGCAGCAGGACCTGAACCATGCCTCGCTGCGCGTGATTGCCGACCATATCCGCGCCTGCGCCTTCCTGGTCGCCGATGGCGTGATGCCGTCCAATGAAGGGCGCGGCTATGTGCTGCGGCGCATCATCCGCCGCGCCATCCGTCATGGCAGCAAGCTCGGGCTGCAAGAAGCGTTTTTCTTCAAGCTGGTCGGCCCGCTGTGCGAGGTGATGGGCGAGGCCTATCCCGAGTTGCCGGGGGCTAAAGCGCAGGTGGAGCGCATCCTCAAGCAGGAGGAAGAACGTTTTGCCGAAACCCTGGAGCAGGGACTGCATATCCTGGAACAGGCCATCAAGGGACTGGCCGGCAAGACCATTCCCGGCGAGACGATTTTCAAACTCTACGATACCTACGGCTTCCCGGTCGACCTGACCAATGACATCGCCCGCGAGCGGGGCCTGGCCCTGGACATGGCGGGTTTCGAGCAGGAAATGGCCGTCCAGCGGGAACGCGCCCGCGCCGCCAGTCACTTTGATGTGGCCTATGCCCACAAGCTGGAGATTGAAGGCAGCACGGTATTTACCGGCTACGAACATCTGCGGGAAGATGCGCGGGTGGTGGCGCTTTATCACGAGGGCCAGGCCGTCGACAGCCTGGCGGCCGGTCAGCAGGGCATGGTGATCCTGGACCGCACGCCTTTCTATGCCGAGTCGGGCGGTCAGGTCGGCGACAGCGGCGCGCTGCGCGGCGCTGGCTCCGAGTTTGCGGTGCAGGATACGCAAAAACAGGGCGCCGAGATCATCGGCCATATCGGCAGGCAGCTGAGCGGATCCTTGCGCGTGGGGGATCAACTGCGCGCCGAAGTGGACACGGCGGCCCGGCAGGACACCGCCTGCAACCATTCCGCCACACATCTGCTGCACGCCGCGCTGCGCCAGGTGCTGGGCGCGCATGTCAGCCAGAAGGGTTCGCAGGTGGCGCCGGGGCGCCTGCGTTTCGATTTTGCCCATTTTGAACCGCTGACGGCGGCGCAACTGCAGGCCGTCGAAGACCGGGTCAACGACCAGGTGCGCCTGAACAATGCCGTGGAGACCACGGTCATGACGCCCGATCAGGCCATCGCCCAAGGGGCCATGGCCCTGTTCGGCGAAAAGTATGGCGACCGGGTCCGGGTGTTGCGCATGGGGGATTTTTCCATGGAATTGTGCGGCGGCACCCACATCAGCCGCACCGGCGACATCGGCCTGTTCAGGATCATTACCGAGTCCGGCATCGCCTCGGGCGTGCGGCGTATCGAGGCCGTGACCGGCGGGACCGCCCTGGAGCTGGTGCGCCGGCAGGAGGCGCGGCTCAACGCCCTGGCCGAGCTGGTCAAGGGTACGGCCGATACCGTGGTGGACAAGGTCACGCAGTTGCTCGAGCGTAACCGTGCCCTGGAGAAGGAGCTGGAGCAGCTCAAGGCCAGACAGGCCAGTGCCGCCGGCAATGATCTGGTCAGTCAGGCCGTGGAAATCAACGGCATCAAGGTGCTGAGCGCCCGGCTGGAGGGCGCCGATGCCAAGACCCTGCGCGATACCGTGGACCAGCTCAAGAACAAGCTGGGCTCGGCGGCCATCATCCTGGCCTCGGTCTCGGGAGACAAGGTCAGCCTGGTCGCCGGGGTGACCCCGGACCATACCCGGACCATCAAGGCCGGTGAACTCGTCAACATGGTTGCGCTGCAGGTTGGCGGCAAGGGCGGCGGCCGGCCCGACATGGCGCAGGCCGGCGGAAATGACCCTGCCGCCCTGGATGGCGCCCTCCGTTCCGTCCCGGAATGGATAAAACACAAATTACTTAGTGAAATCGTGTAGGACATCGCCTACAATACTCCCTCAGTAGGGGGTAGTGTTCAACTCTACCTCGGTTATGAAGACGATATGGCATTGATAGTTCAGAAGTACGGCGGCACCTCGGTGGGTGGCATCGAACGCATTGAGCGGGTCGCCGAGAAGGTGATCGCCAGTTACCACCAGGGAAATCAGGTGGTCGTGGTCGTCTCCGCCATGAGCGGGGAGACCAACCGCTTGATCGATCTGGCCAAGGCCATCGACCCGCGCGCGGATGCCCGCGAGCTGGACGTGCTGATGTCCACCGGCGAACAGGTGACCATTGCGCTGCTGAGCATCGCCCTGATCAAGCGCGGCTACAAGGCCCGCTCGTATACCGGCAGTCAGGTCCATATCCGCACCGACAGCGCCTATAACAAGGCGCGCATCATGGACATCGATGCCGCGCGCCTGAAGGCGGATCTGGATAGCGGCGTCATTGTGGTGGTGGCGGGCTTCCAGGGCGCGGATGAGCACGGCAACATCACCACGCTGGGGCGTGGCGGCTCGGATACCTCGGCGGTGGCCCTGGCCGCGGCCCTGAAGGCCGACGAATGCCAGATCTATACCGATGTGGACGGAGTTTATACCACCGATCCGCGGGTGGTGCCGCAGGCCAGACGGCTGGAGCGCATCACCTTTGAAGAAATGCTGGAAATGGCCAGCCTGGGATCCAAAGTATTGCAGATACGGTCGGTGGAGTTTGCCGGCAAATACAACGTGCCCCTGCGGGTGTTGTCATCCTTTGAAGAAGGGCGGGGCACCTTGATTACCTACGAGGAGCCGAACATGGAAGAAGCCAAGATTGCGGGTATCGCGTTCAATCGCGACGAAGCCAAATTGACCATACTGGGCGTGCCCGACCAGCCCGGCGTGGCCTATCGCATCCTTGGGCCGATTGGCGACGCCAATATTGAAGTCGACATGATTATTCAGAATGTCGGTGCCGACGAGACCACGGACTTCACCTTCACCGTGCATCGCAATGATTACGACAAGGCCATGGAAATACTCAAGGGTGTTTCCAGGCAACTGGGGGCCAGGGAGGTCAATGGGGACAAGAAAATAATCAAGATATCACTGGTGGGCGTGGGCATGCGCTCCCACGCCGGTATTGCCAGCGCCATGTTCAAAACGCTGGCAAGTGAAGGAATCAACATCAAGATGATATCAACCTCGGAAATCAAGATTTCCGTGGTGGTGGATGAGAAATACCTGGAACTGGGCGTGCGTGCGCTGCACACCGCCTTTGGTCTGGATCAGCCGGTGGCCGCAACAGCCTGAACGGCGGAATGCTGAACCATAAGGGCAAGGGATACTTAAGTTTCAGGGGTTATTTTTAGATAAACGGGGTAAGCAAGAGTCCGCAGCTCCAGTGAGCGAATTGACAATTGTTTACAGATCGGAGCGGTGTCTCGGTATACACTATCCGATATCACATTATCCAATCGCATACGTAATGTGCCTGCGGAATGATTTTTGACCAGGAGAAATAATATGTTGATTCTCACAAGACGAGTTGGTGAAACGCTTATCATCGGTGACGATGTTACCGTGACCGTGCTGGGCGTAAAGGGCAACCAGGTGCGCATTGGCGTCAATGCGCCCAAAGATATCTCGGTACACCGTGAAGAAATTTACGAACGCATCCAGAAAGAAAAGAGCGGCGAAACCGAGAGTGAGAGCGAGAGCGAAACCCAGGGCTTTTAAGCAGGGACTCGGTCTGCGGCCAGTATCCGCCAGGCAATTTACGCCGAACATTGCGGGCCCCGACCGGGGCCCCAAGTTTTTATAAGGTCCAGAAAAGGGTTCACTATTCCCCCCGATTTTGAGAGAATAGCCCGCGTGCTTATCCGCCGGGAGAGCCCTGGGCTGACCCGGAAAGACAGCAACACGTTCAACCTTGTATCAGGAGAGATGGCCGAGAGGCCGAAGGCGCGCCCCTGCTAAGGGCGTATGGGCCAAAAGCCCATCGAGGGTTCGAATCCCTCTCTCTCCGCCATATTCCAACTAACTGATTGATTGTGCGCTAGAGTTCAACCAATCAAGCCGTTTACATATCTGAACTGGTACACCGACGAGGTACGCCGAGATGTCAGATATGTCTGTCCACACCACCTTTTCAAACGTAACTCCTGTTACTACTTCCGGGCCAAGGTGCCCATCGACCTGCGTTTGCAGTTCGGCAAAAAGGAAGTCAAATACTCCCTCAAAACCAAGGATCAGGCAGAAGCGAAGCTGCTCGTCCGCCAGGCATCTGTCGAGTTTGTTAGGAAGTGCGAGGCATACCGAAAAGGTGTGGTTTCCAATGACGAGCCGATCCGCAATCTGGTTCTAAATGAAGAATCGATTCAGCGCATCTGCGAGAAGTGGAAATATCTGATGCTGGAGGGGGATGAGCGGATGCGCATGAGCGATCTCCCCGACTCTGAGCACCAAGAGCAGATGGCCATTCGTCATCGGGGGTATTGGCTCCATTTCGGGAAGCAGTTTGAGAGGGTATGGTCTTATTGACAGGGGCGAGAAACCTGCGGAGATCGTCCGATGCTGCGGTTGCCCCTTCAGTTGCAGTGACGCTGAGAAGGAGGGATAACACGAGCGTTCCAATTCGCCTGAGCGCACATACTCCGATAGCCAGGTTAAACATTGCGGTGAAGGTTGAAAGGCATATTGTGAACCGACGGCTGACATATGTTTGGCGAATTGCACCTCTCCAAGCGGGTCAGAGTGGCACGGACATACGACTGTGGTGCTCCCGAATGGCGATTCTCGGGATCGGCATAGTAGTGTCACCTTACGCCAGGTGATGCCGTTTCAACAAATGGAATCCGGGGCTTTCCATAGAAGATGCTAAGGTAGGACCAGCAAACGGTTGTTTCGTGAAATGAACACCAGATCTACTTCGGTTCGATGGCTTATGGGTAGGCAGTATATTTGATAAGGAGGAGTAGTTTCATGAACTTTTTTCCCACTTGGCCACTGGAGATCAACGCCTTTCTGGTGTTTGGTCTGCTGGTCGTGGCGGGGTTGATCGGTGGCGAGCTGGCGCGGCGCAGCCGTTATCTGCCGCGCATCACCGGCTTCATCGCCATTGGTTTTGTGTTGGGGCCGGGGCTGCTGGGGCTCATCACCCCCGAGATGTTGAACCTGGCCCGGCTCTTTGTTGATGTGGCGTTGGGGCTGATCCTGTTCCATTTGGGGCGCCTGCTCGATGCCTCTCACCTCTGGCGCGAACGTCCGCTGCTCGCCGCCTCGTTCTTCGAAGCCGTGCTGTCGTTTGGCGCCCTTTTCGGCGTGCTCTATTTTCTTGGCATCACGCCGGTATTGGCGGCGCTGGCGGCGGCGATCGGTATCTCCTCCTCGCCGGCGGTGGTGCTGCTGGTGGTGCGCGAGCTGAATGCCAGCGGCCCGCTCACCGACCGGGCGGTGACCCTGGTGGCGTTGAATAACATCTTGTCCTTTCTGGCCTTCACTGCGTTGCTCCCATTCCTCCACTACGCCCAGGAAGCGGACTGGGGAACAATCCTGCTGCAACCGTTGTACAAACTGTTGCTCTCGCTGCTGCTGGCGTGGCTGCTGTGCCGGGTTTTACTCTGGCTGGCGCGATGGCTGGGGCCGGGGGCGGGGATGCAGTTCGCCCTGATCATCGGTGTCGTCATCAGTGGTGTGGGGTTGGCCAAGCTCCTCAATGCCTCACCCTTGTTGATGTTGCTGGCCCTAGGGGTGCTGTCGCGCAATCTGGACCATAACAAGGTGGTGGCGCCGGTCGATTTCGGCCACGGCGCCGAACTGTTTTTTATCATCCTGTTTGTGGCTGCGGGCGCCAATCTGCATGTGGACGATCTCATGACGGCGGGTGTGGCGTCTGTGGCCTTTGTAGTGGCCCGCTTTCTGGGCAAGGGACTGGGGGTGTTGGTGTTGATCCCCGTGCTGGGTGCACGCAAATCCCTTCTTATTGGCGGTACGCTCGTTCCCATGGCGGGCATGGCCATTGGCCTGACTCAAACAGCTGCTGAAATGTATCCGGCGTTTGCGGCAACACTCACTGCAATTGTTCTGGGGGCAATTGCGATCCTGGAGACGATTGGCCCTGTGGCAACTGTGTATGCGCTCAAAAAGAGTGGTGAAGTCAGCCCAGAGGCGCGCGTGGATCATTGAGCAGCGCAACGGCTGTGGCAATACGCCAGCGCTGTGAATGCAGGACGCGCTGCAACGAGCCGGGATCTCTGGAGCCTGTTTCGCTTTCAATCGTCAGCAGATGGCATAACGCATCGTGATGTCGATGGTATAATTGGCAAACATTCTTCGTAAAAAAATCTTACCTCAAGCGAACCCGCTATCTGTCTAACTCAACGAGTCTACATAACCAGGGGGTTTTTATGAATATCACAACATTTTCCGAATATCTGCATATCCCGACGGAGGTGTTGCATGTCGTCATCATCCTGACACTGGCATGGGTGCTGATGGTTCTGAGCCGCAGGCTGATCCGCATGTTACGCAATTACATGAACGCACGCGCCGATTCCGCCGAAGAGATCCGCCGCATCGAAACCCTGGCGCGGGTATTCCGCTACATCGACACGATGGTGATCTCGTTAGTGGCCGGCACCCTGGTATTAAGTGAATTGGGCATCTCCATCGCGCCTATCCTTGGCGCTGCCGGCGTGGTTGGGCTCGCAGTCGGATTCGGTGCGCAAAGCCTGATCAAGGATTATTTCAATGGCTTTTTCATGCTGCTTGAGAATCAAATTCGTCAGGGCGATGTTGTCGAAGTGTCCGGCAAGACTGGCGTCGTGGAAGACATCACACTGCGCTATGTCTGTCTGCGCGACTACGAAGGAAGCGTCCACTACATACCAAACGGTCTGATTACCACGGTCACCAACAAGTCGCGTGGCTATGCCTATGCGGTGATCGATTTGAGTATTGCCTATCGGGAAAGCGTCGATGAGGCTTGCGAAATAATGCTGCAAGTTGGGAAGCAATTGCGGTCAGATGAAATTATTGGCAAGAAAATTCTCGATGACATCGAAATTGCGGGTGTGCAGGAATGGGGAGATTCCGCTGCCGTGCTGCGCTGCCGCTTCAAGACCGTCGCGCTGGAACAGTGGGGCGTGCGGCGCGAGTTTCTGCGACAGATGAAAGACGCCTTCGATGCCAGTGGCATCGAGATTCCTTATCCGCACCTGACCGTCTATGCCGGGCAGGACAAGCAAGGCAACGCGCCTGCCTTTCGACTGGCGATGCCTGAGTAGAGTGGAGGGCGCCTTGCGGCGCTGGCGGTCGGCATCTCCACTTTGCCGGCAGTGGCGCTGCTGGTGGTGCAGAGTTGAAAGCCAAGGGGCTCTCACACCAGCCTTTACAGCAGGTTAAATGCGAGCACGGGCACCAGTGTTGGCGGCAGCGCCGCAATCAGCAGACCCAGCGGGTGAATGGTCTGCTCATCAAAGCTGCCCCGCAGGATAGCCACCCCGGCCGGGTTGGGCGCATTTGCAATCACCGTCAAGCCGCCACCGGTCACGGCCCCCGCGACCTGCGCCACCTTGAACTCCTCGCTCAACCCTTCGACCAGCGAACCCAGATAGGTCAGTGCCGCATTGTCGGTGATCGCAGTTAACGCCGTGGCGCCGAAGAATACGGCGGCGCTATCCATGCCCATCAGGATTGGTTGCAGCCACCACTGTTGCTGACCGCCCAGCACCACCAGCCCGGCCAGGAAGAAGGCTACCAGCAGCGCTTCGCGCACAATCAGCAGGTTCTGATGGCGCTGGTAGGCGGTTGCAAACCCCAGGAAAAAGAGCAGCAGCCCCATGAAGACCGCAGGGTAATGGGCGAAGACCACCACCGTTGCCAGGAACAACAGGTGCGCTAGCGCCACGGACAATCAGTCTGGTGGAGACTGAGGCCGCAAACAGCGAGTTGCGCAACATCAACGCCGCCAGGGTCATCGCGGCGGGTTCCGTGATAAATGAGCCCAGCAGCGGCACAAGGGCCAGTACCAGGAAATAGCTGGCCATGCCCTGACCTCAGCGGCATGAAACGCGCGGCCTGCCGCACGCTGGAGCCTGCGAATTGCAGGATGGACCTTGTTCCGGCAATGACCATGATCGCAAAGACGAACATGGGCTCGGTGAAGTTGCGTGAGTCGAGATAGGTCGTCGCCTCATGTTTGCCGCTCACGGCAAACATGAACAGCATCAGGATCATGGCCCAGAAGCCGAACACTACCTCTACTTCACCCAGCAGGTGCCAGAGGCCGGCATGGCGTGGCTGGGTGTGGGCCAGGTGCTCAAAGAACCTGGTCGAAAAGGTATGAATCACCGCCAGTGCAAACAGGGCCGCACCGATCATCTGGATGAGGGTTGGATCACTCATGGGGGATGTCTCCAGCCGGTTGTTGCTCCTCATGGGGCGCAGGTGAAGCGTGAGGGGCGGCTTTGCCCCAGAGTTCGATCAGCGGTACCCCGCTGGCCTGTTCATCGGTCTTAAGCAGTTGGACCAGCTCGCCCAGATTCTGATTAAGGCGCTGCAATGTCTCCTGTGGCAGCTTGCCAAGCGCCATGGACAGCACACCCTCAAAGGGGGCTGTGACTTGCCCCAGCGCGATAAGCCCAGCTGGCAAAATGTAGAGTTGGACATTGCGCCGGTCCTCAGGCGCCTTGGCCATGCTGATCAGCTCTCGACGCAGCAGTGTCTTGATGAGGTTGCTGGCGGTGGATTGATGGATGTCCATGCCTTTGGCAATTCCGCCCATGCCGATGCCAGGGCTGTCCCTCACCACGCTCAGAGCCCAGAGCTGCGCGCTACCCAGCCCGGTCTGTTTTTCGACATGCTGAAAATGGTTGCGTACGGCGTTGAACACCACCCGGAAGCGGCGTAGAACCAGGGCATCTGTTGTAGGCGCGCTACCGTTTTGAGTTTTCTGTTTCATGCAATGATGACCTTCAGTGACGGCGTGGGGTGGATGTTGGGCGCCATTTTGTTGTTCCAATGGCAATAATTATCAGGCCGCCACAAACTGGTTGCGCACCTTCTGCATGAGCAGGTCGTCAAAGGTGTAGAACCCTGGAACACAGGTGGCCAGCTGGGTCAACGCAAAGGCAGCTCCGGTGCCAAAGGCCTCCCGTTTGATCGAGTCGTGAATGAGGCGGACTGTCTGATATGGAAACCCGAAGATCACCTCGTGGTGGCCGACGATACCACCCAGCCGCAGTGAAGTGATCTGCTCCTCGTCAATCGCAAGACTTTCGGCAATTTTACGGGCCGTCCCCGAGACTTCAGGTTTTTCCCGAAAGTGCTGTTCGAGGATCTCCACATCGGCAAATGGCGCAATGCTGCGCAGTAACTTGGCTGCCAGGATCAGAAAGTTGATGCCCACAGTGATGTTGGGTGAGCATAAGACCCGCGTCCTTACCCCCAGGCTGCGGGCATACTCCAGCTCCTCCTCGCCGTAGGCCGAAATGGCGCTGACGAGTATCAGCCGACGCTTGCGGACCTCCTCGCCATACAAAAACAGGGCGTCAGGTTTTGAAAAATCGACCAGCGCATCGACCGGATGGGCGTCCAGCCACTCATCCAGCGATACGCTGTTTAGTCCGATGATCGGAATATCGGTGGTTAGTACGGTTTCCGGGTTGGCTGACGCAGTGCGGCGAGCAACCCAGCACAGCTCCAGGCGTGGATCGTTGCGTAGCACCTCTGCCACTGCCTGCCCGGCCTTGCCGTAACCTATGAGACCAACTTTGATCATGAGAACCTCCCGCGTTTTTGAAATAGCTGTTATCTACAATGGGTTATCTAGTTCAGGCCGGGCAGTATAACAGATTACATTTGCCGCAATGTAATTGAAGGGGAGCTGATGATCCCAGTGGAGTAGGGTTTCGCAGAGGCGTTGCAGGCAGTGGCGGTGCTGGAGCGGCCGCTCAACAAGCCCTGAAGATTGCGGCATGCTGTGGCAGCATTAGCCTGAGTTTCGTCTGGATCGATCAACCACACACGGTTGAGCATTTTATCAAAGCCCTGTTGGAATACCTGAAATGAGATAGCATTGACGGCAATATCGCATAGTTGAGTTAACTGATAACACGCCTCAACCTATCCACCGCAAACGGCTGTTATCAACCTGTCCGTCACTGGCCATTAAGAGATGGCCTCCTCATGGTGATCCTTGTTCCAAGGAGGGTTGTGGTCGGTGGGGTTGGTTGCACTGCCATGTTCGCTGTACATGATATGTTTCCTCCATGATTGGGTGGGAAAACACCAGGCGCGCTCATCGTGATATAGGATATTTGCCGATCCGAAAATCGGTCATGGTTTGTTCTGCGAATGGCTGCTTTCGGTATAGGTGCAGCCGTTCATGCCTTTTGGTCCGATTGACAGCTCTTGGCCGCTTGCAGCCTAAGTCTATGACCATTTAACAGTGAACTACCTTGGCCTCATGTCTCCGATTGAGCCGCATATGGAATCGAGGCTGTGAGTTGACCAGGGTATCTTCCAAAAGGCATAATAAGTGTTCCTTTTGAACCACCTACGTGGTACACCAGTGAAAAAGATGGTTAAGACAACCATCTGATATGTAAAGACATTATGGATGGATAGGAGAATCCCTCTCTCTCCGCCATTTTGCGCTGTTGACAGAATATAAGGGCATCGGGATAATGCCCCGCTCCAGGAGGGACACAGAGAAGGTTTGGAAAAACCGGTTCAAATATGCGCCCGTAGCTCAGTTGGATAGAGTACCAGGCTACGAACTTGGTGGTCGGGAGTTCGAATCTCTCCGGGCGCGCCATTTTCACAGATACATAAAGGATGGGCGGGTAACGCTACGCCAACCCACCGCTCAGGTCATGCAGGTACCAGCACATCGTGCTGGCAGGGAATCATGCGATGACAGCCCTCTCCAAGACCGAGGCCCAGCAGCGGGCCGACCAGATCAGGGCCTTCCAGAACGAGCTGGCCCTGTTGGGGCGCGATCGGATCCTCACGCTCGACGAAGTGCAACGCCGCGCGCTGGATGAATATCACGCCGCGTTACTGGCGCAATACTCCCGCCACTTTGATATCGACCAGACCCAGCGCGAAAGGCATTTATCCTTAGGCATGCGCATCGCCTCCTTTCTGGGCGCGCTGGCCCTGGCCGCGAGCGTGTTTTTCCTGTTCTACCAGTTCTGGGGCAGGCTCGCGACCGGCGCGCAAGTGCTCATCCTCATCGCCGCTCCGCTGGTCACCTTTGCCCTGACCGCCTTCATCGCCGCCAAAGAGACCTCCGGCTATTTCGCCAAGCTGATGGCCATGGTGAGCTTCGCCTGTTTTGTCCTCAATCTCTCCATGCTGGGGCAGATCTTCAACATCACACCCTCAGATCAGGCCCTGCTGGTCTGGGCCGCCTATGCATTTTTGCTGGCCTATGCCTTCGATATCCGCCTCCTGCTCGCGGCGGGTATCCTGTGCCTGGTAGCCTTTATCTCCGCGCGGATGGGCACCTGGAGCGGTATCTACTGGCTGCATTTTGGCGAGCGGCCGGAAAATTTTCTGCTCCCCGCCATCCTGATGTTCTGGATTCCCCGGCTCATCGCTCACCGGCGCTTCAGCGGGTTTGCGCCCATCTACCGGGTGTTCGGTCTGCTCATATTCTTCATACCCGTTCTGATTTTGTCGCTCTGGGGGCAAATCAGCTATCTCGATCTCGCGCCGGGACTCATCGAGGGCGGCTATCAGATCGCGGGCTTTGTGCTCAGCGCCCTGGCGATCTGGTTGGGCATCCGCCAGGGCTGGCACGAGGTGGTGAATACCGGCACCAGCTTCTTTTTCCTGTTCCTGTACACCAAGTTTTTTGACTGGTGGTGGGAGATCATGCCCAAATACCTGTTCTTCCTGGTCCTCGGGCTTGCCGCCATCCTGTTCATCTTCGTGCTCAAACGCCTGCGCGGTGTCAGCCGGCGCCAGGCCCCGGGGGTCGGTGCATGAGCCGGTGGCCGGTCAAATATGTACTGGGCGCCGGGTTCGCCCTGATCGTGCTGGCCAACAGCGCGGCCTTGTTCGGTGTGGTGTATAACCGTTCCGGCGAACCCGAGGCCGTGGTGGAACTCACCGAACGGGAGCTTGCCCTGCCGTATGGTTAC
>MGXL01000141.1:14506-15162 GCA_001801365.1 Gammaproteobacteria bacterium RBG_16_57_12
CTTGCCCTGCGACTGGATTGGCGCAGCCGAAGTGACGAGCCCGACCTGAACCATCCTGATCTCTGGATTTCCGTAAATTGGCTTGATAAGGAAAAACTCGTGGCACTGGGTTTTGATGTGCAGGCGCCGCCCGATACACCCGAGGCGCGCCGCCGCTACGGCAAAATGCTGCCCCGCCCGGCCTTCCTGGTTTTCGAATACGATGGTCCGGCCTATCAGGCGGCCCTGCGCCAGCGGCAGAAACATCTGGAAGAAGAACAGGCCATATTGGCCAACAACCCCGGCCGGGAAGAATTTGTAAAACGTGTCGAAAGTGCCCAGACGCAACTCAGAGATGAACAGCAAAATGCCTCGCGCCTGTTTGTGATCGACGCCGGGCCGGAGCAGGAGGCGCTGCGCGCCCGC
Organism: Gammaproteobacteria bacterium RBG_16_57_12; assembly: GCA_001801365.1. Lineage (GTDB taxonomy): Bacteria > Pseudomonadota > Gammaproteobacteria > RBG-16-57-12 > RBG-16-57-12 > RBG-16-57-12. Next base: position 14,912 of record MGXL01000141.1, read on the forward strand.
TACGCCGATCGCGCGCAATACTTCATCCTGCCCGGTGAGATGTCGCTGCGCGTGGACAGCCGCGACAATCGCCACGACCTCACCGGCTACCTCAGCCGCGTGAGCCTCGATGCCATCAACGTGCCCCTGCAACACCGCCCGGTCTTCAGCCCCATCCAGGAGAACAGGCGGGGGCAGGACAGGTTTCCGCGCTACCAGGCGCGGCTCGCCTTTGGCCGGCGGTTGGAACCCTGGGTCATGGAAGTGAAGGG
>MGXL01000141.1:15588-17158 GCA_001801365.1 Gammaproteobacteria bacterium RBG_16_57_12
TTTTCGACAAGTGGAACAGATTTTCGACCCATGCGCATTGAATTCGACAATCTACCCGGCTTCCAGGACAAGACCGTTCCAAAGGGGACGCAACTCGCCGGCTGGGCGGCACTCGTCCAGGCGCTCAACCTGCAAGCGCCAGTTCATCAGCCAAGCTGTGTTTCCGAGAAGCATATTGGAGGCAGCCAGCGGGAAGAAAGCGGTTTTCGCGTTTTCGACAAGCGCTACCAGCCCGGTGATCAATTTGCTGACCATCTGACCTTCGCCCTGCGCCACGAAAATATCGACCTGCTGATATTAAAGCGGGCTTTTGCTGCGGTGCCCAAGGCCGTCCTGGAAGACTACATACGGTCCACGCCAACGGGCACGCACACGCGCCGCGCCTGGTTCTTCCATGAAATGCTGACCGGGCAGACGCTGGACGTTGAAGACGCGCCCAACGTCACGGCCGTCGATGCGTTGGATCCAAAGGCCTATTTCACGGGAAAGGGAAAAATCTCCAGGCGACACAAGGTGCGCGATAATTTGCTTGGCAGTGGTAACTGGTGTCCCGTCATACGCAGAACAAAACGGCTTGAAGAATTCACTGTGCTGGGACTGGGCAAACGCGCCGCGGAGACGGTCGGTCGCACGGGCCAACACCTTGTAACACGGGCGGCCAGTTTTATGCTGCTGGCCGACAGCCGCGCGAGTTTCGAGATCGAGGGCGAGCGCGCACCACGTAGCCGCCTGGAGCGCTGGGGCAAGGCGGTACTCCAGGCCGGCAAAAATGCACTCACGCTCGAAGAACTCCTTCGGCTTCATAGCGCTCTGATCGAGGATACCCGATTCGTCTTCCCGGGCCTGCGCCCTGATGGCGTCTTCCTCGGCGAGCGCGATCATCTCGGTGATCCCATACCGGAATTTATCGGTGCCCGCCCGGAAGATCTCGATGACCTGTGCGCGGGCTTGCTGGCAGCCAATAACCGTATGCGGGACGATGGGCTCGATCCCGTTCTGCAGGCGGCGGCGACGGCCTTTGGGTTTGTCTACATCCATCCGTTTCAGGATGGCAACGGCCGCGTACACCGGTGCCTGATTCACCATGTGCTGGCAGAACGCAAATATACACCGCCAGGCATGGTCTTCCCGGTATCTTCCGTGATGCTGGATCGGATTGATGAATACCGCACGACGCTGCAGGCGCATTCCGCGCCCTTGATGGACTTCATCGAGTGGCGACCGACGATTGAGCATAACGTCGAGGTGCTGAACGATACTGCCGATCTTTACCGCTATTTCGATTGCACCGAAGCGGCGGAATTTCTCTACGCCTGTGTCCAGCGGACAGTCGAGCACGATCTGCCCAGGGAGATCGATTATCTTCGCCGGCACGATGAAGCCATGGCCAGAATAATGGATAGGATAGAGATGCCGGATCGGCTGGCACAGAACCTGATCCTGTTCATTCGGCAGAATGACGGCACACTGTCGAAAAGAAAACGCGAAAAGGAGTTCAGGATGTTTTCGCGGGATTCGATGCCAATGAAACACGAAGTATTAGGCCGAGTGACTAGCCATGACCAGATAC
>MGXL01000142.1:0-5038 GCA_001801365.1 Gammaproteobacteria bacterium RBG_16_57_12
GTGGCGGAGCGCGCCGAGCTGGGCGAACAGCGCGAGGTATTATTGGCCGTGACCATCCCGGAGCGTCCCGGCAGTTTCAAGCAATTCTGCGAAACCATCGGCACCCGCAGCATCACCGAATTCAATTACCGTTATGCCGATCCCAAACAGGCGCACATCTTCGTCGGCCTGCAGATGCATGAAAGCATGGGAGAGAAAAAGGCTCTGATCGAAAAACTCCGCACGCATGGCTATCCGGTCGTCGACATGACGGACAATGAAATGGCCAAACTGCATATCCGCTATATGGTGGGCGGCCGCGCCGGGGTCAGCGATGAAACCCTGTATCGTTTCGAGTTCCCGGAACGTCCCGGCGCCCTGCTGCGCTTCCTGACCCGCATGGGTTCTCAGTGGAATATCAGCATGTTTCATTACCGCAACCATGGCGCTGCCTTCGGGCGGGTTCTGGTCGGTTTACAGGTGCCGGCGGACGAACAGCCTCAGGTGCAGGCCTTCCTGGATGACCTTGCCTATCCCTACTGGCAGGAAACCGGCAATCCGGCCTATGAACTGTTTCTGAGCTGAGCAAGCTACTCTAGCTCCAGAATCAACTCCCACTCCTGTGCGCTGACCGGCATCACCGACAGACGATTGCCGCGTTTCAATAACGGCATGCCCTTCAGCCCGGGATGTTGTTTCAGCTCCTCCAGCGAAATGGTGCGCCTGAACTTGCGCACCAGGCGGACATCGACCATCAACCAGCGCGGCTGCTCCGGCGAGCTCTTCGGGTCGTAATGGGGACTGCGCGCATCCCAGGAGGTGTGGTCGGGATACGCCGCGCGGACCACCTCGGCGATGCCGGCGATACCCGGGGTCTTGCAGCTGGAGTGATAGAACAACACCCGGTCGCCGCGCCGCATCTGATCGCGCATCATGTTCCGGGCCTGATAATTGCGCACGCCGTCCCAGTGTTCGGTCTGGCCGGGACGTTGCGCCAGGTCGTCGATACCGAATACGTCCGGCTCGCTTTTCATCAACCAGTACGGCATCAGGGTGTCCGATCACTTCATCAGATAGACGCTTTGTTCGGTGGCCACGGCGTGCAGCGGCACATCCCAGTCCTTGCATTCCAGGGTCGCCACCTTTTGCAACTCGTAGGCTATGCCCAGCAAACGCGGTCGATGCCAATGAGTACGATGTCTGAGAAAAGAAAAGGTACGGTCATAATAACCGCCCCCCATGCCCAGCCGGTTCCCGGACATATCGAAGGCCACCAGCGGGGTCAGCACCAGGTCCAGCGCCTGGCCGCCGCTCAGGTAGCGGCGCGGCAGCACCGGCTCTGGAATGCCATAGCGGTTCACCCGCAAGGCATCACCCTCATGATAAGGCGCGAACAGCAGGCGGTCGTGATGCGGGCCATCCAGCACCGGCAGATAACAGATCTTGCCCATGGTCCAGAGCCGCACGATCAGCGGCAGGAGGTCGAGCTCGCCATCGTTGGCCAGATAACAGGCGATATGATGGCTATTGCGAATCAGGGGATGCTTGCCAAGCTGGCGGGCCAGCCGGGTGGCGCAGGACTCGTGCAGGGCGGCAGGGAGGGAACGGCGCTGTTCGCGCAGGCTCTGGCGCAATTGATTACGTGTAGTCATCGATAAGATCAACCACCCGCGCAATATCGCTGCATGATTATAAGAGGCATTCCCCACGCATGCCGTGGCGGCCTTCGTCCTTGAACCATAGGTTCAAGTGGGAACATAGGCTGGCATATCAGGCTTTCCGTCGAGCGGACTTGCACACAATGCCAGACGCATCGTCCCCGAGAGTGATAAATAGGCTCAAGAATACTCCCAGCCTCTCACGCACACCGCAGGGAATGCCAATTCTTTACAAGTCCATTTGCTTGAAGCGGTTCAATGCCAGCTCCAGTTTATCCTGCAACAACTTGGCGCCCCTGGCGCCAAGCGGTTTATCCGGCTGCTCTTGCTGGCCGCCTTTCGCCCGGAGCAGCTCGTGAGTAATGTTCAAGGCGGCGATCACCGCGATACGATCGGTACCCACAATCTTGCTGGACTCGCGGATTTCCTTCATCTTGCCATTGAGATAACGCGCGGTTTCCTGCAGGGACTCCTGTTCGCCCTCTGGGCAGGACACCAGATATTCCTTACCCAGGATACGTACGGTAACGGGGACAGTATTGCTCATACATCACGCTCCAGCGACTTGAGGCGCATGATCATGGCTTCCACCCGCGAGCGTGCCTGCTCGTTCATTTCAATCAACCGGGTCCGCTCCGTCGCCAGAGAAGACTGCCGGTCGCGCAACAGGTCGTTCTCTCTTTTCAGATCTTCGCATACCTTGATCAGCTCGTCGATCAGGTATTCCAGTTTTTTGACGTCAGGATCTGCCATTACCACACCTCATCAAAGGCCAATATAGAGCGGCCATCCCGGCGGGTCAACGCCATTCTATTTTTTGCTTGGTCGCGCCTATCGCGGGAAGCATCGATATTATCGCCACCCTGTCGGGCCACTGCAATTTAACTCTATTATACATAAGCTGGTCAGTGGCCTGGTTAATATTTGCGTTTGACAGCGGGTCGACTATGAGCCGCCATGGATAATTCACCACGGCTCCCGCATAATGGTGTATTCAAACGGGATTTCTGCATGACGACTGCCAATCTTACCTTCAACGCTATTAATGAGGCGCTGGTTCGCATCAACGCACGGATGGATGCGGCCGAATGCCACGGCACCCTGTGCGGATTGCTTTGCGCTGCTGATCGCCTGGATTATGCCGCCTGGCTGGACAGGGCATTTCCCACCGTTGATCCGGCGGATGCCCTGGCCAAGGAGGTCGACCAGACCCTCAAGCCGCTCTATAACCTGGCCCTGAAACAGATCAGCGGTTCCAGCTATGATCTGGCGCTGGTGTTGCCCGATGATGAAACACCGCTGTTGGGGCGCACCCAGGCCCTGGGGGACTGGTGCCAGGGATTCCTGATGGGACTGGCCATGGCCGGTATCCGAGATTTCACCCGGCTGCCGCCGGACAGCGCCGAATTCATCCAGGATCTGCTGGATATCTCGCGCATCGAAGAGCAGGAACTCGAAGAGGGCGAGGATGAGGAACAGGCCTTTGCCGGGATTGTCGAGTATGTGCGTGCGGGGGTGTTGCTGATCCGCAGTGAACTGCGCCCTGCGGCCATGAGCCCGCAGGGAAGTCCCTCACTGCATTAATCAGAACAACCAGGGCTCATCATGAATAAAAAAGAGTTCGCCAAACGTCGCAAGGAACTGATACGCATGATGGGCAAAGGCAGTATCGCCATACTGCCCGCCGCCCCCACCTCGATCCGCAATCGCGATGCCGAATATCCCTACCGCCAGGACAGTGACTTCTATTACCTGACCGGCTTTCCCGAGCCGGAATCCGTCGCGGTACTCACCCCGGGACGCAAACACTCGGAATATATCCTGTTCTGCCGGGAGCGCGATGCCGCCATGGAAACCTGGCATGGCCGGCGTGCCGGCCTGGAAGGCGCCTGCGCGGATTACGATGCCCAGGACGCCTTTCCCATCGGCGATATCGACGACATCCTGCCCGGCCTGCTGGAAAATTGCGACAAGGTGTATTACACCATGGGCCAGCGGGCGGATTTCGATCAGCAGGTGATCGGCTGGGTCAACCGGCTGCGCAACAAGGCGCGTGCCGGCATCCATACCCCGCACGAGTTTGTCGCCCTGGATCATCTGTTGCACGACATGCGCCTGTACAAGAGCGCCAATGAATTGAAGGCCATGCGCCAGGCCGGCCGGATTGCCGCCGCCGCCCATGTGCGCGCCATGCAGGCCTGCCGCCCCGGCCTGTTCGAATATCAGATCGAGGCCGAGCTGCTGCATGAATTCCGCCGCCATGGCTGCCATGCCGCCTATAACTCCATCGTCGGCGGCGGCGCCAACGGCTGCATACTGCATTATGTGGAAAACAATGCCGAGCTGCGCGACGGCGAGCTGCTGCTGATCGATGCCGGCGCCGAGCATGACTACTATGCCTCGGACATCACCCGCACCTTTCCCGTCAACGGCCGCTACAGCCGCGAGCAGCGCGCCCTGTATGACCTCGTGTTGACCGCCCAGCAGGCCGCCATCGACAAGGTCCGGCCGGGAAATCACTGGAACGAGCCTCACGAGGCCGCGGTGAAGGTGCTCACCGAGGGCCTGCTGAAACTGGGCATCCTCAAGGGCAGGCTGCGCCAACTGATCAAGGACAGCGCCTATCGCCGCTTTTACATGCACCGCACCGGACACTGGCTGGGCATGGATGTGCATGACGTGGGCGATTACAAAATCGGCGATGTCTGGCGTGTCCTGGAACCCGGCATGGTGATGACGGTGGAGCCCGGCCTGTATATCCCGGCGCTCAGCAAGGGCGTCGCCCGCAAATGGTGGAACATCGGCATACGCATCGAGGACAATGTGCTGGTCACGCCCGCCGGACATGAGATACTGACCACCGGCGCACCCAGGCGCCCGGAGGAGATCGAGGCCTTGATGGCAGAGCGTCATGACAGCACCGGCCACAGACTATGACATCCTGATCATCGGCGGCGGCCTGGTGGGCGCCAGCCTGGCCTGCGCCCTCGGCGGGCAGCCCCTGCGCATCGGCGTGATCGAAGCGGTCCCTTGGCATGCCGATATCCAACCCAGTTATGACGATCGTGTCATTGCATTGGCCTACGGCAGCCGCCGCATCTTCGAGGGCCTGGGCTTGTGGTCCGCCCTGGCGGAGCACGTCACCCCGATCAGCAAAATTCATGTCTCCGACCGCGGTCATTTCGGCGTCACGCGTCTGGATGCACGCCAGGAAGGGGTGGCTGCCCTGGGTTATGTGGTCACTGCCCGCGCCCTGGGCGCCTGCCTGCAAAATGCCCTCGCCACTTTTCAAAATATCGATCTCATCAGCCCGGCCCAGCTGACCGGGCTCGAGATGACCGACGAGCGGGCCGTGGCGCGGATTCAGCACGGCAAGCGGACGCGCACCCTCAAGGCCCGGC
>MGXL01000142.1:5052-5232 GCA_001801365.1 Gammaproteobacteria bacterium RBG_16_57_12
GACGGTGGCAAATCCGCAGTGCGCGAGCTGCTGGGAATCCATACCCGGCAGCGGGATTACGGCCAGACCGCCGTGATCGCCACCATCACGCCAGGCAGGCACCACGAGCACGTCGCCTACGAGCGTTTCACCGATACCGGTCCGCTGGCCCTGCTGCCCCTGCTGCAGGGACACTGCTCC
>MGXL01000142.1:5337-6703 GCA_001801365.1 Gammaproteobacteria bacterium RBG_16_57_12
GTCGGCAAGCGGGTGGCCTATCCGCTGCAACTGATCCAGGCCGCCGAACAGATACGGCCGCGGCTGGCCCTGATCGGCAATGCCGCGCACACCCTGCACCCCATCGCCGGCCAGGGATACAATCTGGGCATCCGCGATGTGGCCGCACTGGCTCAGATCCTTGTCGAGGCCCTCAAGGAGCAGCACGATATCGGCACGCTGGAAACCCTGCGCCACTATGCCGCCGCGCGCACGCGCGATCATCGCAATACCATCGGTTTCACCAACGCCCTGCTCACCCTGTTCTCCAACTCCCTGCCGCCCCTGGCCCTGGCGCGCAATCTCGGCCTGGTGACCCTGGACCTGGTGCCGCCGCTCAAACACGCCCTCAGCCGTCACGCCATGGGCCTGGCCGGCCCGCAGACCCGTCTGGCGCGGGGTCTGGCACTGTGAAGACACAACGTTACGATCTGATCATCGTCGGCGGCGGCATGGTGGGCGCCACCCTGGCCTGCGCCCTGGGCGACAGCCCCTTGCGTATCGCCCTGGTTGAACACCAGTCACCGTCCACCCGATGGCCGGTACCCGACTTCGATATCCGGGTCAGCGCCATCACCCGCGCCACCGAAAATGTCTTTCGCGCCGTCGGCGCCTGGCCCGGCATGGAACAGCGGCGCGTCTGCCCCTATCAGCACATGCGGGTCTGGGATGCCGGCGGCAACGGAGAGATACATTTCGACTGCGCCGGGATCGGCGAAGCCAATCTGGGGCACATCATCGAGAACTCCGTCATCCAGGCCGCGCTGTGGGAACGCGCCGGACAGTTCGGCAATATCGCGCGCATCTGCCCCGCGACACCGGCGCAGCTCGCCTGGGATAACCGCCAGGCCAGCCTGATGTTGAGCCAAGGCATTACTCTCGCATCATCCTTGCTGGTCGGTGCCGACGGCGGCCGTTCCTGGGTGCGTGAACAGGGCGGCATCGATTGCCTGGGCTGGGATTATCAGCAGACGGCCGTGGTCGCCACGATCAAGACCCCGGCAGGACATCAGGACACGGCCTGGCAGCGCTTTCTGCCCGACGGTCCACTGGCCTTTCTGCCGCTGCCGGGGGCTTACTGCTCCATCGTCTGGAGCACCCGGCCCGCCCATGCCGAGACCTTGCTGGCCTTATCCGACGCGGATTTCTTACATACGCTACAACAGAACATTGGCGATGTCCTCGGCGAGCTGGAAGGAGTCGGGCCACGCGGCGCCTTCCAGCTGCGCCTGTCACATACCCGGGAATACGTGCGCCCGCGCCTCGCCCTGATCGGTGACGCCGCGCATTCCATCCACCCCCTGGCGGGACAGGGCGTCAATCTGGGCGTGGCCGATGCCGCCAGCCT
>MGXL01000143.1 GCA_001801365.1 Gammaproteobacteria bacterium RBG_16_57_12
TAGCAAACAAGGAAAGAATTGAGATTGAGGGGAATAAGCTTGATTCTTCTGGCTTATAGAGTCTTATAACGAGACCATTCAGGTGCTCCGCCGTACAGAAAAAAGTGTCGATCCTATCGTCACGCCACTTTTTGCTGCTGGTGAGCTGCCGTAGGAACGGTCCTCTATCGCCGCAATGTGATTCCCGGGGCGCGTTACTTTTTTACTGTAACACTGCTTGATCGCGCCTCACGGCGGCTGGTTGAGCGCATTGACGATCTGCGCGAGGCCATGCGTTCGGTGCAGGTGGAGCGCCCCTTTGGTATCGATGCCGCGGTGATACTGCCCGATCATCTGCACTGTATCTGGATACTGCCGACCGGTGATGCGGATTATGCCCTGCGCTGGCGGGAGATTAAATCGCGGTTTTCGCGGAGGATACCGGCGGGCGAGCGTCGTTCCCTCGGGCGCAGCAACAAAGGTGAACGAGGTATCTGGCAACGACGTTTCTGGGAGCACACGCTGCGCGATGAACAGGATGTTGAACGGCATATCAGCTATATCCATTACAACCCCGTCAAACACGGGCAGGTGGCCCGTGTGACAGATTGGCCGTATTCATCGTTTCATCGTTATGTTCGGCGGGGCATTTATCCGGCGAATTGGGCGGATGGCGGCGATCGTGTGGAAGGGGATTTTGGCGAATAAGATTGATGTGCATATACCCAGGTTTCGCAAAAGACGCTCAACCCAGGCTACGTTTGCCATATCGAAAAAACAAGGACAATAAATATGCTGACTACCACCCAAAAGAAAACCGCTGAAGCGATCGTCAATCTCTTTGAAACCGGCGAGGTGTGCGGCGATTACGGTCAGGTCACGCTGATCGCGGGCGATACCGGCCATCTTACCTTTGGCCGGTCGCAGACCACGCTGGGCTCTGGCAATCTGCATGATCTGCTGCAACGTTACTGCTCCAATCCGGGCGCGCGGTTCGGCGCGCGGCTTGCGGCAAGCCTGCCGCGCTTTGCGGCGGGTGATTTGACTCTGGACACGGATTTGAAGCTGCACAACGTTCTGCGCGCCAGCGCCGATGATCCGGTGATGCGCGATACGCAGGATGCCTTTTTCGACGAGGCCTATTGGCAGCCGGCGGCCCGCGCGGCCGGGCGCCTCGGCATCACCACTCCGCTGGGTGTGGCGGTGGTGTACGACAGCTTTGTGCACGGCTCATGGAAGGCGATCTGTGAGCGCACCATCAAGAACGCGGGTGATGTCGCCAGCGCCGGTGAACGACCATGGATCAGCGCCTATGTCGCTACCCGCCGCGCCTGGCTCGCCACGCACCCACGCGCCGATCTGCGTGCCACGGTCTATCGCATGGAGGCCTTTCAACGCCTGATCGACCAGGGCTACTGGGGGCTGGACCTGCCGCTGGTGGTGCGCGCGAAGGAAATCTCCGTCGCCACGCTCCTTGCTACGCCGCCGGGATGCTACGACGGCCCGGAGCCAGGCACCCGCATGCTGACCTTGCAATCGCCGCTCCAGCGCGGGCTGGATGTGCGCCTGCTGCAACTCGGCCTCTCCGAGCGTGGCGCGGACATCAAGGCCGATGGCATCTTTGGCCAAACGTCGATGCGGCGCATCAGGGAATATCAGTCCACCCACGGCCTGCCCGCCACCGGCGTGGCCGATGTGGCGTTGATGGCGCAACTGACCGGTTCATCCTCGTGATCAAATGAGCGGGCACGCCCGTAGCCTGAAATTCTGGCAACCGCTCTGTAGGAAAAATCTTATATTTCTGTGGGCGCTGGCATTGCGCTGTTTAAATAAAATGATTCCGGCGCGAACAGTTATAACGACATCAATGGGTTACTCCTGTCTTGCATGTGTATTGGCGTGTAGTCGTCCTGCGTAATGGCGTGTTGTAATAAGCCCTGATTTTGCTAAGCTGTTTTCACACAAGCCGATGTAACGGCCGCATCAGTACGGATGACCCGGTATTCTGAGGGAGGGACAACGGAAATACGCAGGGAATCCTCAAAGGGAGCGAGGGGGAGCGGGATGCTCATGCAGGACAGGCGAAGCGGAAGACACCCCGCTTCGCCTTTTTTTGCGCGTCAACTCCAGGATTCGCGGCGGCAGATTCCGGCCATGACGCAACGGCCGCAGGTCTGCTCATCACCCCACGCCGGCAGCGGGCCGCCTGCTTTCAACTGCACATACAGCTGATCCAGCCGGTATTGTATGCGTTCACTCAGGCTGGACAATTCCGCTTCGTCAAGAATCGACTTGCTGCCGAAGCTGTTGATATCCAGGCTCAGATATTCCACGGTGACGACAGCTTCAAACAGCAGGGCATAAAACGGCAACTGTACCGCCTCGCCATTTCTGACATCGTGGACATTGGGCAGTTTGCCGGTTTTGTAATCCACGACCGCGCGCTGTCCGGTGGCGGATTGATCGATCCTGTCCAGACGGCCGGTGATTGCATAGCCGGCCGGGCGTTGTTCGCTGACCGATGCCTCCGTGCGCATGAGCTGCCAGTGCTCCTGCCGCCGGGCCTGCCAGTCGATATAGCGAGGCACCACGGCCAGCCAACGCTTCAGCCAGCCGCGGTGCTGGAAGTTGTCTTCCAGATCAGCCGCAAACACCGCCTGTGAAATCTCTCCCAGACATTCGATGGCGGCTTGCCTGTTCGTGAGGATGTCACCGCGAAACGGCCCGGGCAGTCCCGGCACATCGCTATGAAAGGCCTGCAGGCAACGGTGCACATGTTGGCCGAAATCGGCCTTTTCCATGGCCTCGCGCACCTTGTCCGGCGGGGATAATTTAAGGCAGCGCGCGGCATAAAACTGATACGGGCAGTCCAGCAGTTGCTGATAGGCCGTGGATGAAAAGCTGGAAGGCACGAGCGTTCCTGGAATTTGTGGTTGCGGCATGCCGAGTTTTTCCGGTGCGCTTGCAGGCTCGCTGTTGATGACCTGGGCCTCGCGCCGGTGGCAGATGGCTTTGAGCCCCTGGTTTTCCAGGCCTTGCCCGTAGGCGATGGTGTGAAAGGCGTTCAGGTGTTCCACCCAGGGGCTCGGCGCGATGTCCTCGCCATCCTGGTGGAGGCGCAGGCTGATCAGCAGGTGTTGCGCGCTGTCCAGCAGGCGGCGGAAGTGGTGAAAGGTTTCATTGAGCCGATCCACGCTGCCGGCCAGCCCCAATTCACGGCGTACCGCGTCATTGAAAAAGGGCGAGTTCGCGCCGTTGCCGTGCAGAAACTCGCGCTCGGCCCCGGCGATGACCAGGGCGTCAAAGGATTGCAAGGGACTTTGTTTCAAACTCATCAGGCGCACCTGACCGCCGCTGACGGGCGGTTGAAAATTATATCGCTCCAGCGTGCGGCCCAGCCAGGTGCGAAATTCCAGCCAGTCCATGCGCAGTGTGGCGGCAAGCTGTGCGCCCGCCATCAGTTCCAGTTCCTGCAACAGACGCTGGCCGGCGGCGTCGCCATCGAAGGCCTGTCGCATGCCGAGTTGCGCCAGGCTGTCCAGGAGCGCGCGCAGGTAGGATGCCGCCGGATGCTTGCGTCCATCGAATACTTTCATCAGGGGCTGCGATGCCTGTTCCAGTCGATCAAGCAAGGCCAGCAGCGGGCGTGCATATTCCCCTTGCCCGGTGGGCAGTCTAGCCGCGCGTTGAGTGACCTGACGCCGATAACGTGAGAGATCACGGTTGATGTTCTCATGCAGAATGATGTCCTGCTCCAGACGATAAACGGCCGTCAACAATTGCTCGCGGCCCCAATCCGGCAGAATGAAGGAAGATTTCAGCAAGTCCAGCAAGGGCCGATAGGCGAAGTCTTCCTCGATCACCCGCAGCCAGGCCTCCAGGGCGCTGGCCGCGCTGGTGGTGGATAACGCCCAGCCGGCGCTGTCGTCAAGACTGATACCGGCACGCTCCAGCAGGGCGCGGATGCGGCGTGCCAGCCGCCGGTTTTCCGTCACGATGCCAACGGTCTGGTGCCCGTCCAGCAGCCACTGGCGCACCTGCACGTCAACCGCGCGGGCCTCTTCCTCGGCATTGCCGGCATAGAGCAGGGCAAGGCGTCCGGCGAGCGGGCTTTGCGGGTACTGGCGGGCGAAGACCTCGGCTCGCTCTTTGAGGGTGTGGTCCTGTGGCAGGTACACCGCATCGAGCAGGGCGGTGTAGGCCGATGGCGGCTCGGGCTGTAAGGGCGTGATCGCGAGTTGTGCTGCGAGTTTGCCGATGGCCGCCTGCGGATGCAGTTTATCGGCATCGATGTCCGCCGCAGGCAGGCCGTGGATGAACAGCGTGGCCTGATGATTCTTGAGGAGGGTTTGCAGCCAGAGATGCTCAGCCCGTGACAGGCGAGTGAAGCCGGCCAGATAAATCGAGCGGCGTTTTTTCGCTTCATCAAGGGAGTGATGCAGTCGCTGCAAGTAAGCGGTGCAGGGCTCCAGCATTTTCATGGACTGCAAATCCCTGTGCCAGGCGTGCCACAGGGTGTGTACGATGTTTGCCTCGCGGCCGAGATGTTTCATCGCTTGTTGCAGACCATAGGCTTGGTGTAATTTTTTAATGAAACTGTCAATGTCCGGCGGCAGATCGATCTGGTTGAGCGTCAGTTCATCGAACAGGCGAATCAGTTCATCCACCAGCCCCCAGGCATTGGCATTGCCGAACAACTGACTATGCTCGCGCAGGGCCTTGAATAACACGATCTCGCGGCTGTGTTCATCGATCACGCGCCGGCTCAGCGGCTGTGTATTGATCCAATCGCGCAGGGTGGTGATCTCGGGGCCCAGCAGGGCCTGATGCCCGGCCTGCGCGGCCTGTTCCAGCAACAGGCCGCGCAGCCGCGGGGCGGCGTCAAGGCCGGGCAGCAGGATGGAACAGCGGCTTAAGTCGGGCAGGTGTTGTGCGTGGTGTTGCAGCAGCGTGTGGGCGAGGGCAGCCAGCAGATCCTGATGATAGGGGATGGCCCAAATCTGTCCCGCTGTGCTGCCCGGCGTATCGCTCATGTAGACAGGGACAGGGTCTATCGCTCCAGATATTGCAGTTTGCCGGCCTTGCCATTCCATGAGTCGGCATCGGCGGGCGCCGGCTCCATCTGGGAGAGCACCGGCCATTGCTTGGCCAGTTCGGCATTCAGGGCAATGTAGCTCTGCTGATCCGCCGGGACATCGTCTTCGGCGAAGATGGCATTGGCAGGGCATTCCGGCACGCACAGGGTGCAGTCGATGCATTCATCCGGATCGATGACCAGGAAATTCGGCCCGGCATGAAAACAGTCGACAGGGCATACCTCGACGCAGTCAGTGTATTTGCATTTGATACAATTTTCCGTAACAACATAGGTCATGGCAGGTCTCCGGAATGGTTGCTCACTTTGACGGACATAATTTACGTGCTCTGGCGTGACTTGGCAATGCATGATGATAGATGCCGTTATTATTTATCCAGCATCGCTTTAAGTTCATAGAGCTTGTGCAATGCCTCACGCGGAGTGAGGCTGTCGGGATCAAGATCTTTTACGGCATCATGGATCGGGTGCTGTTTCTCGGGAGCAAACAGTGGTAATTGAGACGCTTGCCCTGTTGATGTTGTGATGCTCTGGTTTTCCAGTTGCAGCAATTTTTCCTTGGCCCGGGCGATGACCGCCTGAGGCACCCCCGCCAGGGCGGCCACCTGGAGCCCATAACTCTGGTTGGCCGGGCCTTCCATGACACGGTGCAAAAAGGCGATGGTGTCGCCGTGCTCGACGGCATCGAGATGCACATTGGCGATGGCCGCCTGCTGCTCGGCCAGCGCGGTGAGTTCGAAATAATGGGTGGCGAACAGGGTATAGGCGCGGAGGTTTGCGGCCAGATGCTGCGCGCAGGCCCAGGCCAGGGATAAACCGTCGAAGGTGCTGGTGCCGCGGCCGATTTCATCCATCAGCACCAGGCTTTGCTCCGTGGCATTGTGCAGGATATTGGCGGTTTCGGTCATTTCCACCATGAAGGTCGAGCGTCCGCTGGCCAGATCGTCCGAGGCGCCGATGCGGGTAAATATCCGGTCAACCGGCCCGATGATCGCCCGTTCGGCCGGCACATAGCTGCCCACATGGGCCAGCAGGGTGATCAGGGCGGTCTGGCGCATATAGGTGGATTTGCCCCCCATGTTGGGTCCGGTGATGATCAGCATGCGCCGCTCGGGATCAAGCCGGGTGTCATTGGCGATGAACGGGGCATCCAGCACCTGCTCGACGACGGGGTGCCGCCCGTCTTTTATGACAATACCGGGCCGGTCGGTCAGCTCGGGGCGCGTGAAATCGAGGGTGTAGGCACGCTCCGCCAGACCATTGAGCGCATCGATTTCCGCCAGCGCGGCGGCGGTCTCCTGCAGGGTGGGCAGCGCCTGGTTGAGGTGATCCAGCAGCTGCTCGTAGAGATCTTTTTCACGCGCCAGGGCGCGTTCATTGGCGCTGAGCACCTTGTCTTCAAAGTTCTTCAGTTCCGGCGTGATGTAGCGCTCGGCCCCCTTGAGGGTCTGGCGGCGCTGGTAGTCGGCAGGCACCTTGTCGCTGTGCACGCGGCTGATCTCGATGTAATAACCGTGGACGCGATTATAGCTGACCTTGATGGGCAGGCCGGTGCGCTGGCGCTCGCGCTCTTCCAGGTCAATCAGGAACTGGCCGGCGTTCTCGCGCAGGGCGCGCAGCTCGTCGAGTTCGGCATCATAGCCGGCGGCGATCACGCCGCCATCGCGGATCAGGACCGGCGGCTGGTCGATAATGGCCCGCCGTAACAGCGCGTGAATCTCGGGGTGTGGGTTCAGTTGCTTCAATAATGCCACCAGCAACACGGCGTCGAGATCCTTCAGGGTATCCTGCAGATCCGGCAACAGGGCGAGGGTGTTGCGCAGTTGCACCAGGTCGCGCGGACGGGCGCTGCGCAGGGCAATGCGCGCCAGGATGCGCTCCAGATCGCCCGAGTGATTCAGCCGCGCAGTCACCCGTTCATGACGATGATCGTCGATGAGCTGTTCCAGGCACTGGTGTCGCTGGCGCAGCAGCGCGTGATCACGCCGCGGAAAATTCAGCCAGCGCCGCAGCAGGCGGCTGCCCATGGGCGTGGCCGTGCTGTCGAGTATCGCCGCCAGGGTATGGTCGGTGCCGCCGGCGAGGTTGAATTCGATTTCCAGATTGCGTCGGCTGGCCGCGTCCAGGATCAGGCTGTCCTCGCGCCGTTCCACCCGGAGGCCGCGCAGATGGGGCAGGGCGCTGCGCTGGGTGTCGCGCGCATATTGCAGCAGGCAACCGGCCGCGCCGATGGCGGCGGGCATGTCGTCACAACCGAACCCCGCCAGATCCCGGGTGGCGAATTGTGCCGTCAATAACCGTCGCGCGCTATCCGCTTCAAAATACCAGGGCGGTTGGCGCCGCAGGCCAGGGCGCGCGCCGAGGGCCTCGTGAGGAAAATCCTCACTGATGAGCAATTCGGCAGGGTTGATGCGCTCCACTTCGCCGAGCAGCTCGGCCAGCGTGGGCACCTGCATGACCGTGAAGCGGCCGCTGCTCAGGTCCAGTGACGCGATGGCATGGTGTTCCCCATCTCTGTGGAGCGCGGCGAGCAAGGTGTCGCGGCGCTCTTCCAGCAGCGCCTCATCGGTCACGGTGCCCGGCGTGATGATGCGGGTGACCTGACGTTCCACCGGCCCCTTCGATTTGGCCGGATCGCCGACCTGTTCGCAGATGGCCACCGACTCGCCCTGCCTGACCAGCTTGGCGAGATAGGCCTCGGCGGCATGATGGGGAATACCCGCCATGGGAATGGGCTGGCCGGCCGAGTGCCCGCGCGCGGTGAGGGTGATGTTGAGCAGTTGCGCGGCCTTGCGCGCATCGTCGTAGAACAGCTCATAAAAATCACCCATGCGATAGAACAGCAGGGTGTCGGGGTGTTTAGCCTTGATGCGCAAATATTGCTGCATCATCGGCGTGTGATCGCCGGGGATGTCCTTGATGAGGCTGGCCATGGCGAGTTAGGGCTAGGCCACCGGTGTATCCACGGCGTTGCCCCAGTCTGACCAGGAGCCCGGATAGCCCTTGACGCTGGGATAACCCAGGTGCCTGAGCACAATATAAAGCAGCGCCGAGCGGTGATGGCTGTGGCAGTAGGTGATGATGTCCTTGTCGGGCGTGATGCCGCGCGGCTCGAGCAGGGCGAGGAGTTCGCTGTCCGGCTTGAGACGAAAGTTGTTGCGCGGATCGAAGGTACGACTCCATTCCAGATTGACGGCGCGGGGAATGTGTCCGCCCCGCTCGGCGCGCACGTCGATACCGTTATATTCCGCCGGTGAGCGGGCATCCAGCAGGGCCAGCGCCGGATCATCCAGACGCCGCATGATCTCCTGCTGGGAGGCGATGACCTCTTCATTGAG
>MGXL01000144.1:0-1091 GCA_001801365.1 Gammaproteobacteria bacterium RBG_16_57_12
AAAATGACCAAGCCCAAAGCAATCCCGAGCAGGATTAAGTTACGCTCCCGTGTTTTTTCGCCATTACCAGCCCTCGGCTGACCATTACACTGATTTGAGGACTCCTGCGATAAGGGTGATTGTGTCATTTATTGTTCACCCAAAGATGATCCAGGGTGTTGTACGCGACTAAGGTGACTTGTGGTGATCCCAGCGGTTGCGTTGTGCACAGATGCAAACGGGGACTGATACCGCGAGAGCAGGTGCTGGTCGACGCAAATTTGACCACCTCTGCAGATCATAGAGGCCGCCCTGAACAAGTTCACCCACCGCATTGACTCCAAGCAATGCCTCTTGTGTGACCAGATCGGCCATTGTCACTATCCCCTCTGCATTTGCCATGATTCGGTCAACCCTTGATGAACGTTAATATATGGGTGCAAATATCTTGATAATAAGCATTACGAATAGTGTTGCCATGCCAGCTCCAAAAAGTACTGGAGTCATAATTAGAATAAATCTTCTCAACCCGGAGCGACTGGTATTGCCCTCCCCTTCCCGCTTGTCGATGGCGTCAAGCCATTTTTTCAATAACTCAAGGAACAGCATCAGGGCAAGGAGGACTAATGGGCTACGGTATAAAAGCCAGAACAGAATATACCGGCCTTGACCTGCAAGATTGTAGTATGTGGAGACGACGCCAAATACAAGAATAACCAGACCAAGAACAATTCCGAGCAGGAATAACTTATACGTCCGCCATTCTTCACCAACACCAGACGGCAGCTGACCACCATGCTGTTTTGAAGGCCCCTGCGAAGAGGATGAACGTGTCAATGGCATGTTCGAGATATCGATATTATTGTGACTGCTTTCCATGCCCCCGCCCCAAGGCGATTCTTGTTCTGGTTATCGCGGTTACCCGGACGGGCAAAAACATTTACTAACGTTAAAACTGCCACGTTTATATGTCAATCTGATTTTTGAGTAGCCCTATTCGGGGATTTACGAGCCATCCGATTCCGCCAGGGGCCAGCGCCCGAGAACGGTATATTGCGCCCCGGCCGGAAGGGTGACGGATTCCACCAGCACAAAATCCCGGACGACCCAAA
>MGXL01000144.1:1154-2714 GCA_001801365.1 Gammaproteobacteria bacterium RBG_16_57_12
GAACTAACGGGCGGCTATCGGGCGTAAATCCGCAGTCCTGCAAGCCCTGGTTCAGGGCCGTGCTCAGATGGCGCAAGGCCTCCGGCACCTGGGCCGCGCCCAGCCACAACACCCGGGGGCGCGGAAAATAACCGAGGGTGTCGAACGCCAGGGTGAAGCTCTCGCCTTGAACCGCGGCCAACACCCGCTCGATACACTCCCGCCGGTCCGGCGCCACCGGCCCGAGGAAATTCAGGGTGATGTGGAGATTTTCCAGCGGCACCGCCTTGCCGCCCTTCAGCGGCAGCCGCTCCAGCAATTCCTCCAGCGAGCGGCGCACCGCCGTGTCGGGCCACAGCGCCACGAACAGCCGGCGGGCGGGCGTATTATGAGGTGCTGAGGACATCCAGCACACCCTGCAGGGCACTTTCAACCGCCTGGCGGCGGATCTGCTCCCGATCCCCCTGGAAGCGCTGCGCCTTACTGACCGGCACGCTCTCCCTGACCGCCCAGGCCAGGCACACCAGACCCACCGGCTTGTCCAGCGTACCGCCACCGGGGCCGGCGATACCGCTGATGGCCAGAGTGATCTGTGCCGGACTGCGCGCCAGGGCGCCTGCGGCCATTTCGATGACCGTCTGCTCGCTGACCGCCCCGTATTGCGCCAGGGTCTCTGCCCTCACACCCAGCATCTCCTGCTTGGCCTGATTGGAATAGGTGATAAAGCCACGGTCAAACCAGTGCGAGCTGCCCTGTACGGAGGTGAGCGCCTGCGCCGCCCAGCCACCGGTACAGGACTCGGCGGTCGCCAGATACCAGTGGCGCGCCAGCAGTGTTTCACCGATACGATTGGCCAGAGCGGTTAAATCCACCGAGGGTTCCTTGCTTCAATGACTGAAAAAGTAAAGAATGTACGACCTGAATGATACTGTCCACCACACTGCGACTGCAAATACCCTCTGCATGATGATACCTATACGCACATACACGCTTCTGTGCCATTACATCCTGGGCCTGCTGCTGGTTTTCTGCGCCAGCACTGCCTGGGCGGCCTGCGAGGATGCGCCGGCGCCACGGGTAAACTGGTTTGATTGCGACAAACAGGGCAAGGTATTGAATGGCGCCGATCTGCGTCAGGCGATATTGCTCAACATCAATCTGCAGTCCGCGCAATTGCGCAATGCCAATCTGAGCGCCAGTCAGATGGAAAATGCCAATCTGTCCCGGGCCGACCTGCGCGGCAGTCAGTTCAAGGGCGCGCACCTGGTCAGGGCCGATCTGTCTCTGAGCGACCTGGGCGAGGCCGATCTGAGCCTGGCGCAACTGAGTCGCGCCAATCTGAGCAGGGCACGCCTGGAGCATGCCAACCTGGACAGGGCCAGGCTGGATAACGCACAGCTGAATCAGGCGAACCTGGCGGGCGCAAGCCTGATCGGCGCTTCGCTGGAACAGGCCCACCTCACCAGAGCCAACCTGGATAACAGCAACCTGACCGATGCCATTTTGCGAAATGCCACCCTGGATAGCAGTACCCTGAAGGCGGCCAACCTGGAGCACGCCGATCTCAGCGAGGCCTCATTG
>MGXL01000144.1:2732-11400 GCA_001801365.1 Gammaproteobacteria bacterium RBG_16_57_12
AATGCCCGGCTGCGCAAGGCCAACCTGGTGGGCGCCAATATCCGCAATACCAATTTCACCGGCGCCGACCTGAGCAACGCCATCTGGATCGATCGGAGGCGCTGCAAGCCGGGCTCGGTCGGCGTCTGCCAATAAACTGAATGGCGAACCGCGCGTTCTTTCCCCTTTATTCGCGTTCAGGATGATAATAGAATTCATATCCCCTTTACTCTGACATTTGCCAATTGCATGGCATTGCGGACAGAACATTCGACGCCATCGGCGTTGTTACCCCTGAACCAAAGGAGACCAGCATGGCCATATTGCGCGATCGTCCCTACACACAGTTCAACTTCCTTGTTGACCTCGGCGACGGAAATACCGACGGACCGCAAGCCGGTTTTCAGGAGGTAAGCGGAATCAGCACGGAAGTCGCCGTTACGGAATACCGCAACGGCAATTCCAGGGAAAACAGCGTTATCAAGCTGACCGGCCTGAATCGGGTCAGCGATGTGTCACTCAGGCGCGGGATCATTGGATCGCTGAACCTGTATGCATGGCTCGACCAAATTCGTAATGGTGACCAGCATGCGCTGCGGACCGTCACCATCCAGCTTCAGAACGAAGATCACTCCGAAATCGTCCAGACCTGGAGGTTATTGCGTGCACGCATCGTCAAGCACACCAGCGGACCTTTAAATGCAAAGGGCAGCGATGTGGCAATGGAGGAAGTGGTGCTTGCCTATGAGCGGCTTGAGATGGAATAAGCTTCTTTTGCCTCTATGGAATTGGCGGGCAAGAGGAACAGGCTGCTGATGAGAGACCGATATGGCCGTGCTGAGTGACCGACCTTACAGGAACTCGAACTTTCTTGTCGATTTCGGCTGGGGAGACAGCCGCTCTGTAGCTGCGGGATTCTCTGAGGTCATCTTCCCGCCATTTACCGCCGACCAGGCCGACCTGCGTCAGGATGGGTCAATGACGAACCAGGCTGAGGGCTCTGCCGCCCCCGCCGTCAACAATCGCCTTATACTGAAGCGTGGCGTGACTGGTTCTCTGGACTTATACATCTGGTGGAACAAGGCCCGCCTGGGAAAAGCGTCGAAGAAGCGTACGGTGAAGATCGAGCTTCTGGGCGATGACAGGTCGACCGTGGTACTGACCTGGCGCTTCCGAAGCGTCCGGCCGGTGAGTCTTTCCTACTCTCCCTTGAGGGCTGTGGAGAGCGGCATCATTCTGGAGACAATTGAACTGGCGTTTGACAGCATGGAGATGTCATGAGAGGGGTTGTCGTTCGATCTAAAGTGCATAG
The DNA here is from genome assembly GCA_001801365.1 of Gammaproteobacteria bacterium RBG_16_57_12. Lineage (GTDB taxonomy): Bacteria > Pseudomonadota > Gammaproteobacteria > RBG-16-57-12 > RBG-16-57-12 > RBG-16-57-12. Next base: position 4,024 of record MGXL01000144.1, read on the forward strand.
GATCTTTCCTTGACGGCATTCGTGAGCGTGCATAGCAAGGTGGCCCGGATGGAATGAAATGAAATGAAATACGGGATTGCGGGTTATCTGAACCAGCGCGGCCCTCGATTGCGCTGTGCTTCATCGAGGCTACACGGACGGGGGCGGCTTCGGTGAATAATTCTGCACACTGATGTTGCGGTGGTTGTTCCACGGATTACGCTACGCACACATCAGTTCAAGCTGCTTCATGTGCGCCATGCAGTGGAGGCGGAGGGCTGTAAATCCGGAACAATAAATTGGGGGTTCCTCAAGGGAACCCCCGCTGATATCCGGTCTATTGAATTCCGAGCTATTCGATATCAGTCAAATGGTTTCGGCTGTGGCGTCTTATCCGTGGACGGCGGCAGGATCGGCATCGTGAAGGATGGCTGGTCTCCCGTGAGCGTCTTCAGGAAGGCCACGATCTTTGCGTTTTCCTCGTCAGTAAACTCCTTGCCGAGCTGCAGGCGTCCCATGGTATCCACCGCCTGTTTCAGCGTGGCAGCTTCGCCGTCATGAAAGTAGGGATAGGTCAGTTCCACGTTGCGCAGGATGGGCACCTTGAAATTGAAGCGGTCGGCATCCTTGCCGGTGACGGCAGAACGGCCTTCCACCTTGCTGGTGGTCTTGTAGGGTTCGACCACGCCCATCTTCTGGAAGGACGCCCCTCCTACCGCAGGCCCATTGTGGCAGCCGACGCAGCCACTCTCCTTGAACAGATTGTAGCCGGCCAGTTCAGTTTCATTCAGCGCCTGCTTGTCCCCTTTCAGCCACTTGTCGAAACGGGAGTTGGGCGTCACCAGCGTTTCCTCGAAGGCCGCGATGACCTTGGTCACCTTGTCGATATCCACCTTGTCGCTGCCGAATACATTTTTGAACTCGGCCACGTACTGGGGTATCGAGCGCAACACGTCCAGGGCCAGTTCATGGGTGAAAGCCATTTCACCCGGGTTGGCAATGGGCCCGCCCGCCTGTTCCTGCAAATCCCCGGCACGGCCGTCCCAGAACTGGGCCACGTTCATGCTCGAATTGAGCACGGTGGGGGCGTTGATGGGGCCCTGCTGCCAATTGTGGCCGATGGATGTCTTGAGGTTGTCCGTGCCGCCCATGCTCAGGTTGTGGCAGGAGTTGCAGGAAATAAACCCAGATTTGGAAAGACGCGGATCGAAGAAGAGTTTCTTGCCCAATTCGACCATTGCCGGGTTGGTGATCCTGACCGGTTCGATCGGCTGGATCGGTTCTTTCGATGCAGCGGCGAAGGAATAATTACCCAGTGTTGCCAAAGCAACTATTGAGGCTATAACAATGTCATTTCGTTTCATTTTTCTGCTCCTGGTTCTATAAAAGACTATTTTGATCAATACCGTACCCTTGCTTGAGATTGCCTTTGTCGCTGACTGGGCTACAGACTGATGCCCAACACCCTGGCCACACCGGCACCGTAGGCCGGATCGGCCTTGGTGCAATTTTCGATATGGCGCAACTGGACTTCACGCGGAGCGCCGCCAAGGGAACGCGCGGTGTTCTCGAACAGCACCTGCTGCTGCGCGGGTGTCATCAGCCGGAACAGGGCGCGCGGCTGGGAATAGTAGTCCTCATCCTCGCGGTGGTTCCAGTGGTCGGCGGCCCCTTCGATGGACAGCGGCGGCTCGGAAAAGTCAGGTTGCTCCTGCCATTGGCCGTAGCTGTTCGGCTCGTAGCCGATGGTGCCGCCATGATTGCCATCAACCCGCATGGCGCCATCACGGTGATAACTGTGGAACGGGCAGCGCGGCGCATTCACCGGGATCTGGCTATGGTTTACTCCAAGACGGTAGCGCTGCGCATCGCCGTAGGAGAACAGCCGCCCCTGCAACATCTTGTCCGGCGAGAAGCTGATGCCGGGCACCACATTGGCCGGGTTGAACGCGGCCTGTTCCACCTCTGCGTGATAATTTTCCGGGTTGCGGTTCAGCTCCAGAACGCCCACCTCAATCAGCGGGTAATCCTTCTTGGGCCAGATTTTGGTGAGATCGAAAGGGTTGTAGGCAACCTTGGCGGCATCCTTTTCCGGCATGATCTGAACGTACATGGTCCAGCGCGGGTAGTCCTTGTTCTCGATCGCCTCATACAAGTCGCGCTGGCTGCTCTCGCGATCATTGGCGATGATCTGCGCCGCTTCCCCATCAGTCAGATTCTTGATGCCTTGCTGGGTCTTGAAATGAAACTTGACCCAGCAGCGCTCATTTTTTGCATTGATATAACTGAAGGTATGGCTGCCGAAACCATGCATGTGGCGATATGAAGCAGGAATGCCGCGATCGCTCATCACAATGGTCACCTGATGAAGCGCTTCCGGCAACAGGGTCCAGAAGTCCCAGTTGTTTTTGGCGCTGCGCAGATTGGTGCGAGGATCACGCTTTACTGCGTGGTTGAGGTCCGGAAACTTGAGCGGATCGCGCAGAAAAAAGACTGGCGTGTTGTTACCGACCAGATCCCAGTTGCCCTCTTCGGTGTAGAACTTGATCGCAAAACCGCGGATGTCGCGTTCGGCATCAGCCGCGCCACGTTCTCCGGCCACGGTCGAGAAACGCACAAACAGGTCCGTTTTTTTGCCGATCTGGGAGAATATTTTGGCGCGGGTGTATCGGGTGATGTCGTGCGTCACCGTGAAGCTGCCATAGGCTGCCGAGCCCTTGGCATGCATGCGCCGCTCGGGGATGACCTCGCGATCGAAGTGTGCAAGCTTCTCCAGGAACCAGATATCCTGAAGCAGCATGGGGCCACGGGGGCCAGCAGTCATCACATTCTGGTTGTCGGGTACGGGCGAGCCGCCGGTGGTAGTGAGTTTTTTCGTGTTCATGGCCTATCTCCTTTTAATGATTGAACAAGCTGCAATGTTCAGCGTATAGAGCCATGTTCAATATATCCAATTGATTAAATCAACTTCTTTGATTGTCATAGACTATCGATAGATGGCGAAGGCCTGTTCAGCCACAACACAGGTCCTTTCAAAATTTTGTGGTCTGAGGGGTTTGGTAAGCCGGAAGACGGTGCTGTTGGACGAATGGGCCGATACCCGAGGCTGTCGTTCGCCCAATACCTGCCACATCACGGTAAATCTACTCCATAAATTTACGCCGCCAGCTGGCGGGCCATATTATCCAGCTCCACCCCGTCGGCAATGATGGCGTTAATCACTTCGTGGGCATCTTCCTCCTTGATCCCCAGCCTGGCCAGCAGTTCCTGCTTATTGCACTGCGACGGCCGATTGGTTCCGATGCCGAATCCGGTCAACAGGCATTCTCCCAGCTGCACCAGCCAGACATACACCGAGTGCCTGTCTTCATAGTGATAGTTGTGATGTTCGCGCACCGCGGCACCAATCTCTTCAGGCAGGCCCCAGGCATTCATCAGCCAGGCGCCGATCTGTGCATGACCGATGCCCAGCACATGTCTTTCTATTTCGGTAATGGCCTGGTCCGGATTCTCGGACAAGACCTTGCTGAGAATGTAATATTCCTGGCGAAACAGGTGCCCCAGCAGCAGAAAACCGAAGTCGTGCAGCAGGCCGCACAGATAGGCGAGGCCCAGATTGGGACGCGCGGCGGTTGGCAGCAGTCGCGCCAGGGCATGGCAGGCCAGACCGGAATACAAGGCATTGCGCCAATAGGCATGCAGACCCATCTCGCCTTCCTTGGGTACACGAAAACTCTTGCCGATGGCGGCTCCCAGGCTCATATGCAGGACCATATCGAATCCCAGCACCCGCAGGATGGCCTGCTCGACCGTGACGATACGCCCGCCAAAGCCGTAATAGGCGGAACGGGCCAGCTTCAGCACCTGGGCCGAGAGGCTGGGGTCCATCTCCACCACGCGGGAAAGATCCGGGATACTGGCATTGGGATTGGCGCGCAGCTGCAACAGCTTCAAGCCCATCTCGGGCATGGCCGGCAGCTCGGTCAGTTTTTCGATCTGGCGCTGCATTTCCAGCAGCGGCCGCTGGCCATCATTGTTCACGGATTCGGTCGCATCCCGCCATAAGCGGTAGATCTGCAGGTCGGCCCGGGCGTACTGGCGTTCCGACATGTCGATGATAGGTCGGGAAAAACGGAAATATTTCGCCCGTGTATTCATACGTCTGAAGTCCTGGGTGCTGATCTGTACCAGCGCTTCATGCCTGCCTGCCTCGATATACACATCCTTGCCCTGCAACAGACTGCTATCGATTGCCAGTTGATCGATTGCCAAGGCATTACCCAGCGGCGGGATGGCTTCGGGATTTGTGTCAGAACACAGGTGGGCGTAATCATCGCTGGAGGCCAGCACCAGCCTGGCCTTGAGGTGCAGCCGCAACACGGCAACATCGATGCGGTGACTGGCGGGGATAATCGCCATGACCAGCCCGGTCGGACTCTTGAGTATTACCGGCTTGGCCAGCCGTTGCAGGAGGATATTGACAACCTGGGGAGATTGGTTGACGGCGTCAGTTTTGGGATGATTGATCACCCTAAAACTAACGACATGTTTTTCCAGACAATCTTTCAGCACCTTTGAGATAGGCACGCTACTCCTCGTTAACAAACCCCGAGCGCTTGAACAATCATCATGAACTGTTTTTATTATAAGAAACACATAATTGCAAGAACTTTCTATAAACCGGATCAACAATCCCCAAAAAGTGCCGGCTGTCGGTTCAGGGATATTCGAGGTGTAAGCCCTTCCTGACAACCGGCGTTCCGCCGGGCCGAAGCAATCAAAAAAAACGCCAGACCCCATGAAAACAGGGGGCTGGCGTTTATAGTCGCAGGTGCGGTGGTTATCGGCTGGCTTCAAGCAGCAGCTTGTTGATACGCTGCACAAAGCCAGCGGGGTCGGAGAGCTGCCCTCCCTCGCTCAACAGGGCCTGATCGAACAGGATCTCGCCCCATTCGGCAAAGCGGGCCTGGTCCTGCTCATGCCTGAGCCGCTGCACCAGGGGATGATCGGGATTCAGTTCCAGGATGGGTTTGCTGGCCGGGACCTCCTGCCCCACGGAACGTAGGATGCGTTCGAGGTTGGCGCTCATGGCCTGCTCATCCGCCACCAGGCAGGCCGGCGAGGTGGTCAGGCGATGGGTGGTGCGCACCGCGCTGACCTTGTCGTCCAGCACTTTGTGCAGCCGCTGTACCAGGTCCGCATATTCATCGGCCACCTGTTGCTGCTGTTGCTGCTCCTCCTGATCGGCAAGGGCGCCGAGATCCAGCGCCCCCCGGGTGACCGACTGAAGCGGCTTGCCCTGATACTCGCTGAGCGAGGCCGTCAGCCATTCATCGACGCGGTCGGTCAGCAGCAACACCTCCACGCCTTTCTGGCGAAACACCTCGAGATGCGGGCTGTTCCGGGCGGCGGCGTAGCTGTCGGCGGTGATGTAATAGATAGGCGTCTGCCCTTGCTTCATACGGGCAATATAATCGTCCAGCGCGACATTCTGGCTGTCGCTGTCGTTATGGGTGGAGGCAAACCGCAACAGCCTGGCGATACGCTCGCGATTGGCAAAGTCCTCACCCGGGCCTTCCTTGAGCGCCTTGCCGAACTCCTTCCAGAATCCGGCATATTTCTCCGGTTCGTTTTTGGCCATATCCTCCAGCAGGCCCAGCGCCTTTTTCACCGAGCCGGCGCGGATGGTGTCGATGGTCTTGTTGTGTTGCAGGATTTCACGCGAGACGTTGAGCGGCAGATCGTTGGAGTCCACCACGCCGCGGATAAAGCGCAGATAATTGGGCATCAGCTGCTCGGCGCTTTCCATGATGAACACCCGGCGCACATAGAGTTTCAGGCCGTGGCGGCGCTCTCGGTCCCACAGATCGAACGGCGCATGGGCGGGAACATACAGCAGCGAGGTATACTCGGTCGTACCCTCGACGCGACTATGCACATAGGCCAGCGGTTCGGCGAAATCATGCCCCACATGTTTGTAGAATTCGTGGTACTCGGCCGCGCTGATCTCGTTACGCGGGCGCGCCCATAAAGCCGAGGCGCTGTTGACGGTCTCCAGCTCACCTTCTGTTGCGGCGTCTTCCTCGCCCCTGGGCTCCTTGCGCATCTGGATTGGCACCGCGATATGGTCGGAATATTTGCGGATGATGCTGCGCAGGCGGAAATCATCGAGAAATTCATCCCCCCCCTCGCGCAGATACAACACCACCTCGGTGCCGCGGCCGGCCTTGCTGACGGTCTCGATGGTGTACTCGCCCTCGCCGGCGGATTCCCAGTACACGCCATGCTCGGGGCCGGTGCCGGCGCGACGGGTGGTCAGCGTCACCTTGTCGGCGACAATAAAGGCGGAATAAAAGCCGACGCCGAACTGCCCGATCAATTGCGCATCCCTGGCCTGATCGCCGGTGAGGGACTCGAAAAACTGCCGTGTGCCTGACTTGGCGATGGTGCCGATGTTATCCATCACCTCGGCGCGGTTCATACCGATGCCGTTATCGGCGATGGTGAGGGTGCGCGCGGCCTTGTCATAGGACACCCGGATCGTCAGCGCGCTGTCGCCTTCATAGAGCGCGTCATCGGACACCGCCTCGAAGCGCAGCTTGTCCAAGGCGTCCGAGGCATTGGAAATCAGCTCACGCAGGAAAATCTCCTTGTTGCTGTACAGGGAGTGAATCATCAGCTTGAGCAATTGTTTGACTTCAGTCTGAAATCCCAGGGTCTCTTTATGCGCCGCCACGGTCATGTCTTGATGCTCCTCAAGGTAAAATGCAAATCACGCCAGTAATGTGGGCGCCACATCCTGTTTTCAAGTGCCTGGCTAGTGCCATGACTCGGAAATATCGAGACAAATGAAACGGATGGATTTTGGCGCGGGGCAAGGCGCGAGGAGGCGCCATAGTTTATTCTATGGCAACGACGAGCAACGCCGCCCTGCGGCAAAAGACGCCGTTTCATGTTTCGATATTTCCGAGTCATGGCACTGGTACGTCCCCCTCGCAAAATCCCCGATGGTGTGATTCAATCTCAGTATGTTTTCAGGAGTATTGTATGACTGACATCCGCACCGTCACCACCAGCCCCTTCCAGGATCAGCGCCCCGGCACCTCGGGCCTGCGCAAAAAGGTTTCGGTATTCCGGCAGGCGCATTATCTGGAAAACTTCGTCCAATCGATCTTCGGCAGCCTGGACGGATTTGCGGGCCAGACCCTGGTGGTCGGGGGTGACGGGCGCTATTACAACGATACGGCGACGCAGATCATCCTGCGCATGGCCGCCGCCAACGGTTTCGGCCGGGTGCTGGTCGGGCAGGGCGGCCTGCTGTCGACCCCCGCCGCCTCCGCCGTGATCCGCAAGTATAAAGCCTTCGGCGGCATCGTGCTCTCCGCCAGCCACAACCCG
>MGXL01000144.1:11547-12509 GCA_001801365.1 Gammaproteobacteria bacterium RBG_16_57_12
CCCGGGGCGAGGATCGGCTGGGCGACATGCAGGTCAGCGTGATCGACCCGGTGGCCGACTATGCCGACCTGATGCAGCATCTGTTCGATTTCGACAAGATCCGCGCCATGTTGGAAAGCGGCTCCTTCACCCTGCGCTTCGACGCCATGCATGCCGTCACCGGCCCCTATGCGCAGAAGATCCTGGTGGACATGCTGGGGGCGCCGCACAACTCGCTGATGAATGCCATTCCCTCGCCGGACTTCGCCGGCGGGCACCCCGACCCCAATCTGGTCCACGCCGAGGAACTGGTCCGGATCATGTTCAACTGCAAGGCCCCAGACTTCGGCGCCGCCTCGGATGGCGATGGCGACCGCAACATGATCCTGGGCAGCCGCTTCTTCGTCACCCCCAGTGACAGCCTGGCGATCCTGGCCGCCAACGCCCACCGGGTGCCGGGCTACCGCAAGGGCATCCGCGGCATCGCCCGCTCCATGCCCACCAGCCAGGCGGCCGACCGGGTGGCCCATGCCTTGGGCATTCCCTACTATGAAACCCCGACCGGCTGGAAATTCTTCGGCAACCTGCTCGACGCGCGCAAGGTCACCCTGTGCGGCGAGGAAAGCTTCGGCACCGGCTCGGATCATGTCCGCGAAAAAGACGGCCTGTGGGCGGTGCTGTTCTGGCTCAACATCATTGCCGAACGCAAGCAGTCGGTGGCGGAGATCGTGCGCGAGCACTGGCGCACCTTCGGCCGCAACATCTATTCGCGCCATGACTATGAAGCCATCGACAGCGCCATCGCCGGCGAGGTCATCGAACAGCTGCGCGGCCAGCTCGCCGCGCTGCCCGGCCAGCGCCTCGGCAACTACACCGTCAAAGCGGCCGACGACTTCAGCTATACCGACCCCATCGATCACAGCCTCAGCACCCGCCAGGGCATCCGCATCCTGTTCCAGGACGGCTCGCGCATCGTGTTCCGC
>MGXL01000144.1:12609-13133 GCA_001801365.1 Gammaproteobacteria bacterium RBG_16_57_12
ATGTCGACCCGCAGCACGCCCTGGCCGAGCTGATCACCATTGCCGAACAGCTGACCCGGCTCAAGGCGCGCACCGGCCGTGAGGGGCCGACGGTGATCACCTGAGGGAGATTAAAGGGCCAGTCGGCCTTGCGGGATGGTGTTATCATATTTCCCGAATGCATGCCATTTTATGGTGTTATTTGATGTTCCGAAGGAATACCATTTTATGGTGTTATTTGATGTTTCGAAGGCATGGTGTCTATATATTTCTCGAATGCATACCATCTCATACCATTTTAGCGAGCGCCCGTTCGCGATCATCCTTTTCCCTCGCCTTTTTCATCATCCCCGTGCATAGCCGCCCGCCTTGCGCTACAGTTATCGCATCGTCATCACGATACGCCGGGGTCTGCCATGCTCTATATCCGCCGCTTCAATGAACTGGGCATCCAGGACGTCCCCACGGTCGGCGGCAAGAATGCCTCGCTGGGGGAGATGTTCCGCACCCTCAGCTCCAAGGGGGTGAAGATCCCCAACGGCTTT
>MGXL01000144.1:13206-15099 GCA_001801365.1 Gammaproteobacteria bacterium RBG_16_57_12
AGAAACTGGACACCCGCGATATGGCCGCCCTGACGCACACCGGGGCCGAGATCCGGCAGTGGGTGCTGGCGGGCGAGCTGCCCAAGGATCTGGCCAATGAGATCCGGCTGGCCTATAAATGGCTGGAGGTGGAATACGGCGCCGGGCCGGATGTGGCGGTGCGCAGTTCGGCTACCGCCGAAGATTTGCCCACGGCATCGTTCGCCGGGCAGCAGGAGACTTACCTCAACATACGCGGCACCGAACAACTGCTGGCCAGCTGCAAGCAGGTATATGCCTCGCTGTTTACCAATCGCGCCATTTCCTACCGGGTCGACAAGGGCTTTGTCCACATGAATGTCGCGCTGTCGATCGGCGTGCAGAAGATGGTGCGGGCGGACCTCGGCGCTTCCGGCGTGATGTTCAGCATCGATACCGAGACCGGGTTTCGCGATGCCGTGTTGATCAACGCCGCCTATGGCCTGGGTGAAAACGTGGTGCAGGGCCAGGTCAATCCCGATGAATTCTATGTCTTCAAACCCCCCTTGTTGCAGGACTGCCGGCCGATCATCAAGCGTCAGCGCGGCGAGAAGGCGGTTAAGATGATTTATGACGAATCGGCCGGCACCGCCACGCAAAATGTGGCGGTTGACCCGGCAGAGCGCCTGCGTTTTAGCATCAATGATGATGAAGTGCTGCAACTGGCGCGTTATGCCGTGATCATCGAACAGCACTACAGCCAACCGATGGACATCGAATGGGCCAAAGACGGGGTGGACGGAGCACTCTATATCCTGCAGGCGCGCCCGGAAACCGTGCGGGCGCGGGAAAACAAACTGGTCCATGAGCACTACACCCTGCACACGCGCGGCAACATCCTGGTCCAGGGCAAGAGTGTCGGGCAGAAGATCGCCTCCGGTATCGCCCGGGTGATCCTGGATGCCAAGGATATGGGCGAGTTGCAGCCGGGTGAGGTGTTGGTAACCGATATTACCAATCCCGACTGGGAGCCGGTGATGAAAATAGCCGCAGCCATTGTCACCAACCGTGGCGGCCGCACCTGTCATGCCGCCATCGTCGCCCGCGAGCTGGGCATCCCGGCGGTGGTCGGCACCGGCGACTGCACGGAGGCGATTCATAACGGGCAGATGGTCACCATATCCTGCGCCGAAGGCGACAGCGGTTATGTCTATGAAGGCCTGCAACAGTTCAGCGTCAAACTCATCGACCTCAGCCATCTGCAACGCCCGCGCACCAAGATCATGCTCAACCTGGCCAATCCGGAACAGGCCTTCGAGGCCGCCCGCCTGCCGGTGGAGGGGGTGGGCCTGGCGCGCCTGGAATTCATGATCAATAACAGCATTGGCATCCACCCGCGCGCCCTGCTGGAGTACGATGCCCAGGACAAGGACACACGGGCCAAGATCGATCGCATCAGCGCGGGCTATGCCAGCCCGCGGGATTTTTATGTACAGCGGCTGGCGGAGGGTATCGGCATGATCGCCGCCGCATTTTATCCGCGCCCGGTCATTGTGCGCACCTCGGATTTCAAATCCAACGAATACGCCGCCCTGATCGGCGGACAGGCCTATGAACCACACGAAGAAAATCCCATGATCGGCTTTCGCGGCGCCTACCGCTATCCCTCGGAGCAATTCGCCGCCTGTTTTGCGCTGGAGTGCGAGGCCATCCGCCAGGTGCGCAAAACCATGGGGCTGACCAATGTCGCCGTGATGATTCCCTTTGTGCGCACTGTGGCGGAGGGGCGGCGCGTGCTCGAACTGATGACCTTGCACGGCCTCAACCGCGCGGCCAACGGCCTGCAGGTCTACCTGATGTGCGAGATCCCCGCCAACGCGCTGCTGGCCGACAAGTTCCTCAAATACTTCGACGGCTTTTCCATCGGCTCGAACG
>MGXL01000144.1:15207-15455 GCA_001801365.1 Gammaproteobacteria bacterium RBG_16_57_12
CGCAAGAAAGGCAAATATATCGGGATCTGTGGTCAGGCCCCCTCCGATTTTCCCGAAATCACCCAGTGGCTGGTGGAACATAATATCGAGTCCATCTCCCTCAACCCCGACAGCGTCCTCAAAATGACCCAGGTGGTACTGGACATGGAGGCCAGCCGTACTGCGGTATCCGGCTCCTGACCGGCTCACATTGGTACTCATTTGAAATAGGCTGTACCAGGTGCATTTGCTATAATCGCCGGACAATT
>MGXL01000145.1:0-3066 GCA_001801365.1 Gammaproteobacteria bacterium RBG_16_57_12
ATGCGCGGCAGCAGCGCATCGATGGCCGTCTGGGCAGGCAGGCGGTCGCTGCCATCAAAGCGCCACGCCGTGCGCAGAATGCCCGAGGTGATATCGAACATGCCCTCGCTCAGCTTGTAACACTGCCCGGCATAATCGAGCAGGGCGGCCAGTTCGGGGTCCACCTCCACCGGCTGACCGTGTGCATGATTGATGCGGTGGATGGGATTGTCATCCCGGTAACGGCTGAAGGCGCGTTCGATGCGCCAGGCTTCGTTGCTGGCGATAGCGAGCAACTGCTCCGCCAGGGCGCGATCATCGATATCCATGAGGATTTCGCACGGGCTGGCCATGGCCTGAAAGCGGCCGGCCCAGTGATTACCTGTGTATTCCAGCGAAGTCCCGGTCATGGCGCCTGTGCAGAAAATGGCAAGGGTGATATGACATCATGTCATATCACCCTTGCGGCCACCAAGGCGTGTTTAGAACAGCAGCGAGTAATTGATCTGCAGGATGACGGCGTTGAGATCGGTGGATAGATCCTGGCCGGCCATCACGCCGATCGGGCTGTCACTCTCACCCGATTGGTTCATGACCTCCAGGCGCACGCCGAATTCACTGCCCTCGCCGAGCGCCATGCCGTATTTGAGGCCCAGCGTCGTGGTGGTCAGATCGCCCAGGCGATAATCGGCGCTGGCCTCCTTGAGCGTGGTTTCCTGCCCGTCGATCAGGTAGGTGTGATAGAAATCCGCCTTGCCCTGACGGTAATAGCGCACATGTGGTTGCAGATAATGCGTGGCGTTCAGCTCGTAGCGGTAAAAGCCCTCCAGGGTATGGGAGGTGACGCCCCAGTCATCGCCGTAATAGCGATAGGATAAAGTGAGCACATCCTCGGTGAACTGATGCTGCATCTTCCAGTATAAGGCGTTGCGCGCCCGGGAATCGGGGCGTTTTTCATAGACATAGGGATCGCTGGCGCGCAATGCGCCGGTGCCGCCATCGACGACGCTGAGGATCTTGTAGGGATCGGTCAGATAGCCGCTATCCGAGCCGAAGCTGTAGTTCAGCTGCATCAGGGTGTTGCGGTTGATGACCTGGGTCACGCCGAACATCAGGTCGGTCACGGTCTTGGTGTCGCTGGCATCGGTGGTCGTCTTGACGGCCGGGAAGACCGGCATGGGGGTGAGGCCGACCGGGATGTTGCCCGCCGGGCTGACCTGATCGAAATTGGCCGAGGCGCCGACGATGAGCGTGGTCAGTTTGTCATTGATATCCTTGGAGATCGTCGCGGCCAGGCCAAACGAGGTATAGTCGAACTCGGTGGAGGCATTGGCCGAGAACACGCCCTTGAGCTGTTGGCTCAGGGGTTTCTCCCACTGGGCATTCACCGCCCCGCGGGTATCGTGGAAGGTGGGATCCAGCGGCGTTTCGTTGGCATTGACCTGATAGGTGGCATTGCCCGAGGGCGAGGTAAAGGTCTGTGGCGTGGCGGTGGCGATGGCGCCGTTGGCCGAGGAGCCGGTCAGGGCATCGATCACCACCCGGGCGCTGACAAATTCCTCTTCGCCGATTTCCTTGCGCACCCTGACCACCGGCTCGAAGGCCTGAACACGGTCGGTCTCGGAATAAAAGAGTATCGCCGAATCAACCTCCAGGGGTTTGTCCGCCGCCAGAACACTGCCGGCCGGCGCGACGCCGGCCAGCATGCCGCAGGTGGCCAGGGTCAACGCCTGGCGTATGGGTTTTGGGTTTTTCAGTTGCATCCGCAGCCTCCTCCGCCAACGCCCTGTCCGCCGCTGGAATTTTCCTTGCTGAAGTAGATGTGCTCATCCAGATACGTATCCAGGGGATAGGGATCCAGAGACATTTTTTTCTGCGCCAGGATATCGCGCTCCCAGGGCTGTACCCGCTGGTAGGCGCATCCGCCGATGAAGGTTGTGAAGACACTGATCAAGATCAGGGCCGTGATCGATTTTGGCACGTGTGCAATCCTCCCGCTAAATCATTTGTTCAACAGAGACTGAACGGTGGCTTCCAGCCCCGCCGTATCCTGGTCATGAAAGCCCTGGTGGGCGCTGTGCATCTGACCATCCCGGCTGATGAAAAAAGAGCTTGGCATACCCTTGACGCCATACAGCGCAGGCACCTTGCCGTCCGGATCGTAGGCCACCCGGAAGTGCGCCGGGTATTTCTCAAGGAACTGCTTGGCGGCGGCGGTATCCTTGTCCAGATTCACGGCCAGAATGACCAGGCCCTTGTCGCCATAGCGCGCTTGCAGGTCATTCATCCAGGGGAAGGACTTGCGGCACGGTCCGCACCATGAAGCCCAGAAGTCCAGATACACCACCTTGCCCTTCAGATCACTCAGGCGTATTTCGCCCTTGTCGGCCGGCAAGGTAAAATCTGGAGCGGGATCGGAGTAGGCCAGCGAGGATATGAGAAAAAGCAGCAGCGCGGCAACCATCCTGAGGGCGGAATTCATTCCTGTGGCGGGCATGTCGGTACTCTTACAACGTGGTGGCTGATCGGTTTACTATACTGTTGCAGGTCATGAGCTACACACAATCCTAGCAATGATTTATTAAGGAATTCTTAAATGCGACCTAAGAATCCTGTAGCGTACACGAACTTACATCAAAGGAAAAACCAGGCGTGAAGAAGATTCTAAAATATACGTCCATCGCGCTGGCGGCGCTCGTGTCATCGATCATACTGGCGGTGCTCGCGATCGTGCTGCTGGTGGAGCCGAATGACTTCAAGGAGGACATCATCAAGGTGGTGCATGATCAGACGGGCCGCACCCTGGCCATCCCCGGCGATATCGGATTGTCGCTGTATCCCTGGCTGGGCCTGGAGCTGGGCGCGGTGGAGCTGGGCAATGCCCCGGGATTCGCGGATGTCCCGTTTGCCCGCATCGAAAGGGCCGAGCTGCATGCCAGGCTGCTGCCCTTGCTGAAAAAGGAATTGGTGCTCAATACCGTGCATCTGGACGGCTTGCGGCTGAATCTGGCGAAAAACGCGCAGGGCGTCGGCAACTGGGACGATCTGCTGGGCCCGGCGGCACCGGCCGATCAGCCGGCCCCCGCG
>MGXL01000145.1:3090-4141 GCA_001801365.1 Gammaproteobacteria bacterium RBG_16_57_12
CGGTGTTGGCTATCCAGGGGCTGAGTCTGACGGATGCGCAAGTGATCTGGGACGATCGTCAGCAGGATCAGCACGTTGAAATCCGGGGGCTGTCATTGAGCAGCGGTGAAATCCAGCCTGGCAAACCCGTTGACCTGACCCTGGAGTTCGACGCGCTGAGCACCCGGCCGCTACTGCAGGCGCATGTCGCCCTGAGCAGCCGCGTGGAGGCCGATCTGGAACAACTGCACTTCAGCCTGCCGGATCTCACGCTCCGCGTCCAGGCCAGCGGCGATGCGCTGCCGGTTGTCATCGACAACGCGGAATTGTCGGCGAACATCCAGGCGGATGTGCGCAGCAACCACTATGATCTGAAAGGCGTCCGGCTCACCGTGCAGGCCAGGGGCGGCGCGATCCCGGCCGGTGGGCTCAAGGCCTCGCTGGCGGCCGATATCACGGCGGATGTGGCGAAAAATCTCTACACCCTCAAGGGCGCCCGCCTGCAGGCGCAGACCAGCGGCGCGCCCATTCCCGGCAAGGGCGTGGACGCCATCCTGAGCGCCGATATCACGGCTGATCTGAACAAACAGCTGGCCACTATCAGTAGCCTGAATCTTGCCGTGCTGGGCATGCAGCTCAGCGGCGATCTGCAGGGCACGGCCATTATCGAGAAACCGGCCTTCGACGGCCGGTTGTCACTCGCCGCCTTCAACCCCCGCGAGGTTATGACACAGCTCGATATTCCGCCACCCCAGACCGCCGATCCCCAGGTGTTGACCAGGATGGTGTTGCAATTTGGATTGAACGGTTCCCTCGAGCATGTGGCATTGCGTGATCTCAATCTCACCCTGGATGATACGACCCTCAAGGGAAAACTGGCGGTCAGGAATTTCGCGGCCCCCGCCATCCAGTTCGATCTGGTCCTGGACGCGCTGGATATCGACCGTTATCTGCCGCCGCCGCCTGAGAAAACCGCCATGACACCGGCCCCGGCCGGCGCTGCGCCGGCCGCTTTGATCCCCGCGTCGGTGTATCTGGCGGCCATGCTGGATCTCGACGGCCGCCTCCGGGC
>MGXL01000145.1:4269-5308 GCA_001801365.1 Gammaproteobacteria bacterium RBG_16_57_12
TGCGGGGCGACCGGCCGATCATCAAGGTGGCGCCGCAGCTCAGCGGTGTGAAGGTCAATCCCCTGTTGAAAGACCTGCTGGATAATGACCTTCTGAGCGGCACCGCCAACTTCGCTGCCGATTTACAGACGCGCGGCATGACCCAGGCGGAGCTGACGGCGGCCCTGAACGGCAAGGCCGATTTTTCCTTTAGCGACGGCGCCATCAACGGCATCAATATCGGTTATGAGCTGCGCAAGGCCTACGCCCAGTTCAAGGGCCGGCCGCTGCCCGATGAAAAGACGCTCAATCAGACCGATTTCAGCGAACTGGGCGGGGCCCTGACCATTACCAACGGCGTGGTGGACAACACGCGCCTGTCCGCCAAGTCGCCCCTGCTGCGCGTCAACGGCAAGGGCCAGGCCGATCTCAATAAGGAAACCCTGGATTACCGGGGGGATGTCACCCTGGTCGGATCGCTGGAAGGCCAGGGCGGCGCCGGGAGTGATGAATTAAAAGGCCTGACCGTGCCGCTCAAGGTGAGCGGGCCGTTCGCCGGCCCAAAGATCGGCTTGGACCTGAAGCCCCTGCTGGAGGTGAAACTCAAGAGCGCCGTGCAGGAAAAGCAGCAGGAGCTGAAGACCGAGGCCCAGCAACAGATCGAGCAAAAGCGCGAGGAGCTGAAGGACAAGGCCAAAGAAAAACTCAAGGGCCTGTTCAACCGCTGATGGAAAAGGGCATGCAGAGCTTCAGCCGCCGCCTGCTGCGCTGGTTCGACCGGCGCGGGCGCAAGGACCTGCCCTGGCAGCAGGATGCCACGCCCTACCGGGTGTGGGTGTCGGAGATCATGCTGCAACAGACTCAGGTGGCCACGGTTATCCCCTATTATCAGCGTTTCGTGGCGCGCTTTCCCGATGTGACATCACTGGCCGATGCCCCGCTCGACGCGGTGCTGCATCAGTGGAGCGGCCTGGGCTATTACGCCCGCGCGCGCAATCTGCACCGCGCAGCGCAACAGGTGCGCGATCAACACCAGGGCGTCTTTCCCGGGCGATTCGAG
>MGXL01000145.1:5344-6812 GCA_001801365.1 Gammaproteobacteria bacterium RBG_16_57_12
GCGCGATACTGGCGCTGGCCGGCGGGCAACGTCATCCCATTCTGGACGGCAACGTCAAACGGGTGCTGGCCCGCCATCAGGTCATCGAGGGCTGGCCGGGCAGTCCGCCGGTCGAGCGGGAATTATGGCAGCTGGCCGAGTCCCTGACCCCGGCTAAGCAGGTCAGGGACTATACCCAGGCCATCATGGATCTGGGCGCGACGCTCTGCACCCGCCACCGTCCCGGCTGCACTCACTGCCCCCTGCGCCAGGACTGCCGTGCCTATCTTCAGGGGCGGCCCGCTGATTTCCCGGCGGCCAGACCCCGCAAGGCACTTCCGGTACGCCAGGCCAGGTTATTGCTGATCTCCAATCATGACGGCGCGATCCTGCTGGAGCGGCGCCCGCCCGCCGGCATCTGGGGCGGGCTGTGGAGCCTGCCCGAATGCCCCGGGGCAGAAGACGTGGCGGCCTGGTGCGCGCGCCGTTATGGCTGCCATGCCCTGCGCATCACGCCCGGGAAGGCACTGCGCCATACCTTCAGCCACTTCCATCTGGACATCACCCCGCTGCACGTGCGGGCGGACCATAAAACCAATACAATTATGGAACCAAGCGAAATTGTCTGGTATAACACCAGCGCCCCCGATGAGCGGGGCATGGCCGCGCCCGTCAGGCAATTGCTGGCGGAGTGGCGGGCGGTAGTAGACATTAACTGAAGCGGAGCAGACACATGGGTCGGATGGTAAATTGCATCAAACTGGGCAAACAGGCCGAAGGCCTGGACAGGCCGCCCTATCCCGGCGAGCTGGGCAGGAAAATCTTCGAAAATGTTTCCAAGGAGGCCTGGCAGATGTGGATCAAACAGCAGACCATACTGATCAACGAATACCGCTTGTCCCCCATCGATCCCAAGCACCGCAAGTTCCTGGAAGAACAGATGGACAAATTCTTTTTCGGCGAGGGGGCGATCATGCCCGAGGAATATACCCCACCCGCGAAATGACTGAGAAAACTTGACTCAAACACACTCAACCGCTTTAATATGCGTCTTTCCGCGCCCAGGTAGCTCAGTCGGTAGAGCAGAGGACTGAAAATCCTCGTGTCGGTGGTTCGATTCCGCCCCTGGGCACCATCCATCCTTTCCGTAACACAGCCGTTATTTGCGCTCGAACCGAGCCGCCAATCCTTTTATGGTCATGTTGTCGGCAATAACATCATGCGGAATCAGCAGGTACCGCCATGGCTTGCCGCCATAACTTGCCGCATGGTCTGAGGAATTGGCGCACCACTTGACGGCGACTTCCTTTTTGGCGATGACCACGGGGTCTTCAAGCTCCGTGCGTTTTTTGGGTTCCAGCATGTAGATCGTGTCGGTGGTCTCGGCCACAAAATCCGGCTGGTATTCCAGTTGATCCGCTCCGTTCTGGTAGTAAATCTGGAACTGCCCCCTGGCAGGCTTGAACCACATAAGGGCTTCGCGTTCCAG
>MGXL01000145.1:6836-7206 GCA_001801365.1 Gammaproteobacteria bacterium RBG_16_57_12
GAATCGGAATCGAACTTCTGCACCGGATAGAGGCAGCGCTGGAAGCCGCCGAACAGGTACTTGGCCATGTTGCTCTTATCCGCCGGTTCCACGCGGTAGTTGGCGGGCGGTTCCTGCACCGAGTATGTGTAGGCGCTCTGCCTAAGTTCGGTAAAGCCCTTGCTGATCTTCACCTCATAGCCGGCAACGTCTTCCCAGTAGTGCTCCTGCATCTGCGCGTGAATGTACCGCGTGATGTCCCGCTGGTAGCAGCGCAGCACCTTGCGGGCTTCATCTTCGGTCAGGTAACTGCAAAGGTGCTTAACGGTTTGCCTGGCCAAGTCGTACAACAAATCAGCCTGGTCGTCATAAGAAATATCGTCAAAATCCA
>MGXL01000145.1:7307-8974 GCA_001801365.1 Gammaproteobacteria bacterium RBG_16_57_12
GGATACCGTCGGGTATTTCAGCGTATCCAGCTTCAGCGTGAATGGCTTGAATTCGGCTTTCACTTCGCCCTTGGGCACCACCAGAATGCGCGGGATTCCTATCGTCAGTTGCGTATACGATTCGACCACCTTTGCGACGACGGCTGCAAAGTCCGGCTGCTCGGTTACGCCCTCCAGCTCCATCTGTGTGGGACGATGCTGCTCTTGCACAGCCTTGACGATGGCGGCCTGTACCTCCGGGTTTTTCAAGTGCGCCAGCGTCGGCACAGCCGTCGGCTGGTTCTCCAGTTTGCGTATCACCTCATAAGCGATTTGCGCGACCTTCTGCTCTGCCGGTTTGGTGAATAGGGGCTGCACATCCTGCCCAGCCATCTTCGTGCTGGCAGTCGCATCGGCTGGTTTCAAACCCAGTTTGATAGCAAGTTGCGATTGCGAAACGATGGTCGCCGTCTTCTGGCCGAAGTCGTCATCATCCAGTATCACCGCCTTCAGGTGAATGGCGGAATCAGGCCGGTTCGCCTCGTCGATGATTTCCTGAAACTTGTCGTGAGCGACGATGTTCAGCCGATCCACGGCGGTCACGCCAGTGCGCTTGCCGTAGGGCAGGCGCAAACCGCGCCCAATGGATTGCTCGATGAGGATACGGGCATTGGCCGCCCGCAGTGGCACGATGGTATAGAGGTTGGTCACATCCCAGCCTTCCTTGAGCATGTTGACATGGATGACAATCTCAGTCGGCTCAGAGGTCAGCTCCACCTTGAGCAAGCGCTCGATGACCTCATCTTCCTTGGTACTGGAATCCACCTGAATGACCTTGTCCTTGTAGCGCCCCTCGAAAAAACCATCTGACTGGATCAACGCAAACAGTGAACCTGCATGGGTCGTGTCGCGGGCAATCACCAGCAGGAAAGGCTTGACGATGGGGTTGTCGCTCTCGCGGGCGTAGGTTTCCAGTTCCACCTTCACGCTTTCGTGCAGGCGCACACCGTCTTCCAGCTTGAGGTGCTCGATCTCCTCCGCCGACATGCCGGCCGGGTTGAAATTCTTGCGCGTGACCACCGCCGGCTCCTTGACGAAGCCGTCGGCCATCGCCTTCCCCAGCGGATAATCGTAGATCACGTTCTTGAACGCCACCGCGCCGCGCGCCACCTCCACAAATGGCGTAGCCGTCAGTTCCAGGCCCAGGATCGGCTTCAATTCGTTGATGGCCCGTATCCCGGCGCTGGCCCGATAGCGATGCGATTCATCCATCAGCATCACCAGGTCCGGTAGCCCAGCCAGGTAGTCAAAGTAGCTCTCCCCGATATATTCCGACAGCCGCTTGATGCGCGGCGCCTTGCCCCCGCGCACCTCGGAGTTGATCTTGGAGATATTGAAGATGTTGATCCTGACGCCACCAAAGAGCGCCCCGCTTAGCGGATCACGCTGATCGTAGTTGTCGCCGGTGATGATCGAGGGCGCATCGATGGCTAATTCCGCAATGCCCCGGAAGACATACTTGGGATGGTTGCGGTCGCTGAAGTCGGCAATGAGCTTGTTGTAGATCGTCAGGTTCGGCGCCAGCACGAAGAAATTATTGATGCCATGCGCCAGATGCAAATAGCTGATGAACGCGCCCATCAGCCGCGTCTTGCCGACACCTGTAGCCAGCGCAAAACACAACGACG
>MGXL01000145.1:9036-10990 GCA_001801365.1 Gammaproteobacteria bacterium RBG_16_57_12
GATCAACATCCTTGCCGGGTGGTGTGATCTCGGTGATGCGGTCCAGAATCTCCAGCGAGCGGCGTTGCGGCGCGCGTAAACTCAACCGCCCGGCGATGGCATTCACATGGCGATTCATTCAGTTTTTCCCTTGTTCTTTTTCGATGCCGATTTTTTCAAGCTGGGTGCGGCTTTTCGGGCAGTGGTTGAGTCTTTCTTGATGGTTTTCTTACTGGCTGGCGGCACCAAATACCGCAGTTCCCGCCGAAGCTCGTTTTCAAGTTCTTCGACGGTTGGCAAATGGAGCTGGTAGCGGCTGGTGAAAATATTGCGCTCCTGCTGTTCGCCCAGCGTGTACTTCACCACGGCATCGTTTTTGTCGGGACATAAGATCAAGCCCAAGGTTGGGTTATCACCCTCGGTGCGCCGCTCGCGGTCGTAGTAATTCACGTAAAACTGAATCTGCCCAAGGTCGGCATGGGTCAGTTTTCCCACCTTCATGTCAATCAGTACAAAGCACTTCAACACCGTGTGGTAGAAAACCAGATCAATGTAGAAGTGGTCGCCATCGAGCGTGATGCGCTCCTGCCGCGATACAAACGCAAAGCCTTTCCCCAACTCCAATAGGAATGTTTCCAGATTGCCGATCAACGCCTGCTCCAGTTTGGACTCCACCAAACGCGGCGATTCCGGCAGATCAAGAAACTCCAACACTACCGGGTCTTTCAGCACATCTATCGGTTGTGCGACTTCCTGACCATGAACCGCCAGGCGCATCAGCCCTTTCTTGTCCCGGCTTTTCGCCAGCCGGTCAAATAGCAGACTACTGATCTGCCGTTCCATTTCGCGTGCCGACCATGCGTTGCGCACTGCCTCTATTTCATAGAAGGTGCGCGCCTCGGCGCGATTGACCCGCAGCAAAGTGCGATAGTGCGTCCACGAAAGGTTCGGGTTCAGTTGGCCCGACTTCCACGATTCGGCACTTATTGTGTCCCACATCGCTGGCTCATTAGCCATCACACCGGATTTCCGGGACACCGTCTCGGATTTGTCACGCGGTGCGTGACGAATTGCCGCCTGCCTCACCCCGGATGCCGACGCAGATTCATCACGCACTGCGTGATGAATTCCAACAAGCGCCGGGTATTCAAGGTAAAACTGCCGGAACCAACGCAGGTTGGTAGCCGAGTAGCCCTTGCCGAAGTCGGCTTGAAGTAAAGCTGATAACTCATTGAGCAACTGTTCACCGTAACCAGCCTTGGCCTTGCCTTGTTGCTCTTCTTCCACGATCTCACGCCCTACGAGCCAGTTCGCCATCACCTGCGTAGAGTTGACGGTGCGAGCCACGCTGACGCGCGCCGACTCAAGAATGCCCCGCACCCGGTCATACACACCAAGCGCCGTGACCTCGGACTTCTTTGGCTTCGTCATCTTCGGTTTCATTGCCATGTTATTTCTCCCCGTCATCGAATAACCCGCCTTGCGCCGCGTTCACCCCTCGCGCCCTAGCCCCCTCAACCGTTCGCCCTGAGCTTGTCGAAGGGCTTTGTGGTGGGGCTTTCGGCAAATTCTCAACCTGCAACGAATAATCATCATGCCCCCACTCGCAGCGCGACAGCACCTGCTTGGGAATCTTCTTCACCGTGAGATTCGGATACTCGCCCCGCCCACGGAAAGCGGTACACAACACCAGCAGACTGCGCTCCGCCCCCACCTCATCCGAAAGCTGCTGCAACTGCTCGTGGTTCAAATTCGCCGTGGTGACGTAGATAAAATCCCGCTCGGTGGAGTGCCCATGCATCCAGTAATGCGCATCGCTGGGCGCATAGGTGAAGCCCTCCAGCTTGCACAAGGCTTGCGCCAGCATCTCCGCGTTGTACTCCTTGTTGATCACCCACTGCCCGTAAGCATCCTGGCGCAACAGGCTGGGCGCGAGTTTGTAATAGCGGAAACCGACGCCCCCTTGCCAGTTCAC
>MGXL01000145.1:11025-13193 GCA_001801365.1 Gammaproteobacteria bacterium RBG_16_57_12
TAACCTTTTGCAGGCGCGGAATGACGTGCGTGTGGCAATGCTCGCCCAGCTCCACCATGATCCAGCGACGGCCCATCTTGTGCGCGACTGCGCCAGTGGTGCCGGAACCGGCGAAAGAGTCGAGAACGAGGTCGCCGGGGTTGGTGGCCAAATGAAGGATTCGATGGATAAGCCGCTCCGGCTTTGGAGTATCGAACACAGATTCGACATCAAGTCTGAGAATTTCCTTCTTGGCTTCTTGATTATTTCCCACTTCGTTATGGAACCAAATGGATTGTGGAGTTAGTCCGCCCTCCATTTCATTAAGGAACTTCTTGAGTCGGGGAAGATTGTCGCCTTTCGGGCCAAACCAGAGTCGCCCGTCTTCTATAAGCTTCTCGATGTTTTCCTTCGGGCGACTCCAACTGCGCCCTTTTGCAGGGAATACAACTTTCCCTGACGGTGTGGTTAAACCCCAATAATCTCGATCTCTGTGCTCGGCACGAGTTAGGTCTGTTGCTGTCCAAGCTCCCCTAGTATCTTTGTCCGGGTTCTTGTACCGATCATCCATTGCCTCAGTCCGGGGAAGAGCATTCGGGAACCAGCGGTTCTTATTAATCGCATAACAGAGGACATGATCATGGCTATTGCTAATCCACTTTGCGTCGTTTTGTGGCGAAAACTTCTTTTGCCAAATTACATTGGAAACAAAATTCGCCCGCCCAAATACCTCATCGCACAACACCTTCAAGTAATGCGCCTCGTTGTCGTCAATCGTGATCCACAGCGAACCATCCTCCGACAAAAGCCGCCGGATAATCTCCAGCCGGTCGCGCATCAGCGACAGCCAGATCGAATGCTCCACCCCGTCGTCGTAATGCGTGAACGCACTGCCGGTGTTGTACGGCGGATCAATGAACACGCACTTCACCTTCCCCGCAAACTCCGTCTCCAAAGCCTTCAACGCCAGCAAGTTGTCGCCGAAGATCAGTCGGTGATCAAAGATGTCGCCATCCGTCACCCGATGCTTCGCGTGATAACTCTTCGCCGGTTCTTCCAGCAAAATGCGCGGCTCCAGCTTGGGTCGGTTCTCCTTGCCGATCCAGGTGAGTTCAAGTTTTTGTTTATTGGTCATGCCTGATCCGTTCCTATGCCCAGTACGGGACATATTCCGCAAATTTGGAGGATGTCGAGGTAGGGTCTTTGCGTTTGACACGCCCAGCCTCGACGGCATCGCGGATGATGTTCGATACCTGGGTGCGCTGTTTTTCATGCATCTTGAGCCGCTCACGCAGCGTGGTGTTGGTCATCGTGCCGCTGCTGAAGTATTTGAGCACCGCATGCTGGTAGCACGCCTCGATGCGTTCCGACTGCGACATGTCGGAAAATTTACGTGGCGCATACAAGGTCACCTTGAAAAAGTTTTCTCCCTGCGCGAAGACAACTGGCGGCAGACCATAAAGCTCGACGCCAGCAACCACCTTCATAAAGCCGGTGCCGCGTTCTTCGCAAATGTGATAGCGCCTGAACGCAGATGCCAGGATCTCGTTGCGCGATTCCGGGGTGGTGCCAATCAACCGGTCGATTTTCTTCGAGGGTGGCAGTGCGCCGGGATTGGTGAACTCGATGCGATCGGCAAAGATTTCGATCATCGGCCCAGTGCCGGGAGTGGTGAAATCCTGATGGATGAGCGCATTGGCGATCAACTCGCGTAGCGCGATTTCAGGGTACACGGTTACTTCACGGCGCAATGCCGCTTCGATGACTTCGCTGTGGGGCAGTATCCGTTTGAGATAAGCAATTAGTCCTTCGAAACCGACAGCGTAGCCTTTCTGCCCAACCATTTCGTCGATAGTCTCAACTTTGTTGAGACCCTTATAGCGGATGACGCGAATGCGCTTTCGTTCCAGCCCGTCGAACTCGGCCAGGCGGCGCGCGGCGGCAATCGCTCCCACATTCGTAATGTAGTAACCGTTGTCGTCAGGCTCGGCAAATTTTTCGCCCGTCAGCCATTGCATCAATTCTTCGGCGTTGTCCGGGACTGGCCGATTAAGCAGGCGCAATACGCTTTCGGTATCGAGTTTCCCGAGCACCTCATCGGCACGCAATAACGTTGTGGCGCGCAACTCTTCCCATCGCGGGCTACGGCTGTTGAGCATCAATGCGCCTACTTCTTGCCGCGAGGCTAA
>MGXL01000146.1:0-1504 GCA_001801365.1 Gammaproteobacteria bacterium RBG_16_57_12
TCACCGCCGACGCCAAGGGTCCCAAACACCTGAACATCAAGCTGACCCGCGCCAAATTTGAATCGCTGGTGGAAGAATTGATCGAACGCACCGTCGGGCCCTGCCGCACGGCGCTGAAGGATGCCGGCCTGTCCGCCTCCGAGGTGGAAGAGGTGATCCTGGTCGGCGGCATGACCCGCATGCCCAAGGTGCAGGAAACGGTGAAGAATTTCTTCGGCAAGGAGCCGCGCAAGGACGTCAATCCCGACGAGGCGGTCGCCGTGGGCGCCGCCATTCAGGGCGGTGTGCTGGGTGGCGAGGTCAAGGACGTGCTGTTGCTCGACGTCACGCCCCTGTCGCTCGGTATTGAAACCCTCGGTGGCGTGATGACCAAGCTGATCGAAAAGAACACCACCATCCCGACCCGCGCCGCGCAGGTGTTTTCGACAGCCGAAGACAGCCAGGCAGCGGTGACGATCCACGTGTTGCAGGGCGAGCGCGAAGTGGCCGCGGCCAACAAGTCGCTGGGACGTTTCGACCTGGCCGACCTCCCGCTGGCGCCGCGCGGCGTGCCGCAGATCGAGGTCAGCTTCGATATCGACGCCAACGGCATCCTGAATGTATCCGCCAAGGACAAAGCGACCGGCAAGGCACAGTCCATCATAATCAAGGCCTCCAGCGGTTTGACCGATGCCGAGATTGACAAGATGGTCAGGGATGCCGAGGCCCATGCGGCGGAAGACAAGAAATTTCATGAGCTGGTCACTGCGCGCAATACCGCCGAGAACATGATCCACGCGACCCGCAAGTCCATGAAGGAACTGGGCGACAAGCTGGAAGCCGGCGAGAAGAGCGCCATTGAAACGGCCATCACAAATCTGGAAGAAGCCCTCAAGGGTGATGACCAGTCGGCCATCGAGGCTAAAACCGAGGCGCTGATGGAGTCCTCGGGCAAGATGGCCGAGCGCCTGTACGCCCAGAAGGCCGCTGAGGGCGAGCCAGCCACGGCCGGGCAGGAAAAGGCCGCCGGCAGGGAGGAGGTCGTGGATGCCGAATTCGAGGAAGTCAACGACGACAAGAAATAAGCCGGAATCATTTTCCAGCTCACACAGGCGCAGGCCGTAACGGCCTTGCGCCTGTGTCTTTGTTAATAGAAATGTAGGGTGGGTTAGCGTGTTATGCGTAACCCACCAGGCGTGCGAAGCACACGACCTTCTAGTGGGTGGCGTGCAGTTGCAAGAACAGGCAGTTGCGGTTTGCGGATATGGCCAAAAAAGACTACTACGACACACTCGGCGTGGCGCGCAACGCCAGCGAGGCGGATATCAAGAAGGCCTACCGGCGCGCCGCCCAGAAATTTCATCCGGACAAAAACCCCGATGACAAGGACGCCGAGACCAAATTCAAGGAGGCCAAGGAGGCCTATGAGGTATTGTCCGACACGCAGAAGCGCGCCGCCTATGATCAGTTCGGCCATGCCGGCGTCGGTCAGGGCGGGCCGGGCACCGGCGACTTCGGCGGCGGC
>MGXL01000146.1:1518-1659 GCA_001801365.1 Gammaproteobacteria bacterium RBG_16_57_12
ACGTGTTCGGCGATATTTTCGGCGCGGCGGCCGGTCGCGGCCGCAGCCAGGCCTACCGCGGCTCCGATCTGCGTTACAATCTGGAGCTGACGCTGGAAGACGCGGTGCACGGCACCGAGGTGAAGATTCAGATCCCCGGCT
>MGXL01000146.1:1753-4761 GCA_001801365.1 Gammaproteobacteria bacterium RBG_16_57_12
CTCGCTGCAGCAGACCTGCCCGCGCTGCCATGGCAGCGGCCAGATGATCGCCGATCCCTGCGGCAAGTGCCGGGGCAGTGGCCGTGTCGAGAAGGAAAAGACCTTGTCGGTCAAGGTGCCGCCGGGGGTGGACAATGGCGATCGCATCCGCCTGAGCGGCGAAGGCGAGCCCGGCGAGCGTGGGGGTACGCCGGGGGATCTGTATGTGCAGATCAGCGTCAAACCGCACCGCATTTTTTCCCGCGACGGCAATGATCTCTATTGCGAAGTGCCGATCAGCTTCGTCGCGGCCACGCTGGGCGGCGAGCTGGACGTGCCGACCCTGGATGGCCGGGTCAAACTGAAGATCCCCGCCGAAACCCAGACCGGCAAGGTATTCCGCATGCGCGGCAAGGGCGTGAAGTCGGTGCGCAGTCCGGAAACCGGCGATCTGCTGTGCCGGGTGCACATCGAAACACCGGTCAATCTCACCGCGCGGCAACGGGAACTGCTGGAGGAGTTTGACAAGGCCGTGCATGAGAACGACCACAAACACAATCCACGCGCGCGCTCCTGGCTGGATGGCGTGAAGAAATTCTTCGACGATATGAAATTCTAAAAGCGGCTGACCGCGAACAGGGGAACCATTCATGACAAAACTGGCGATCAGCGGCTGCGCCGGCCGCATGGGCAAACACCTGATCGAGGCCAGCACTCAATTCGATGGCGTAGCGCTGGGCGCCGCCTCCGAACGCCCCGGCAGCAGCCTGATCGGCGCCGATGCCGGAGACCTGGCCGGCGTGGGCAAACTCGGCGTCGTTATCGTCGACGATCTTGCCCGGGCAATAAACCATTTCGACGTGCTGATCGACTTCACCCGTCCCGAAGTCACCCTGGCGCATCTGGAACTGTGCCGTAAAGCCGGCAAGCGTCTGGTGATCGGCACCACCGGCTTCAGCGACGCCCAGAAGCAGGCCATTCGCGCGGCCGCCAACGACATCGCCATCGTCTTCGCACCCAACATGAGCGTCGGCGTCAACCTCTGCTTCAAGCTGCTGGAAACGGCCGCCAGGGTGCTCGGCGACGACTACGACGTGGAGATCATCGAGGCCCATCATAAACACAAGATCGATGCCCCCTCCGGCACCGCGCTGCGCATGGGTGAGGTGGTGGCCGATGCCCTCGGCCGCGACCTCAAACAATGCGCCGTCTATGGCCGCGAGGGCGTGACCGGCGAGCGCGATCGTCACACCATCGGCTTTGCCACCGTGCGCGCCGGCGACATCGTCGGCGACCATACCGTGATGTTTGCGGCCCAGGGCGAGCGTGTGGAAATTACCCACAAGGCCTCCAGTCGCATAACCTTTGCCCGTGGCGCCGTGCGCGCTGCGCACTGGCTGATGCAGCAGGACCGCGGCCTGTTTGACATGCAGGATGTGCTCGGGTTGCGCTGAGGCTGTCCCCACCGAAGTTCACACCGGGTTTGCGGGTGCGCTGGCCAAGGTGGTTGCAGCCAAGTAGGGTGGGCAACCCGTTGTTTGGGTTGCCCACGCTGATCGCCGGTAACAATATCCGCCATTCGTCACGTTCATTTGTTCCGCGTGGGCACAAACAGCGTGTACAGCCTGCCGAGCTTCGCAGGCTACCGCACTTCCCGAGAAATTATCCGCTTACGCATAGACAGCCCGGGGGAGTAGCAAGTAAAATACCTTGATCCAGTAAGTACCCACACGTCGTTATAAGGAGCGGGAAGCCCGGATCGGGGTTTACCGCTCTTTGTGCATCATCGGGAGGTTAATTTGAAACAATCAGCCCTGTTGGCCCTGGCAGATGGCTCGCTGTTCCGCGGGGTGGGCATCGGGATTGCCGGGCAGACGGTGGGCGAGGTGGTGTTCAATACCGCCATCACGGGTTACCAGGAAATCCTCACCGATCCTTCCTATTGCCAGCAGATGGTGACCCTGACCTATCCGCACATCGGCAATGTGGGCGTCAATGACGAGGATGCCGAATCGACTGCGGTGCATGTGAGCGGCCTGATCATCCGCAATCTGCCGCTTCAGCCCAGCAACTGGCGCTGCCGGATGACGCTGGATGACTATCTGCGTAAAAACAGGATCGTCGGGATTTCCGAGATCGACACCCGCCGCCTGACGCGCCTGCTGCGCGAGAAGGGTGCTCAAAACGGCTGTATCCAGTCGGGCAAGATCGACGAACCGGCGGCCGTGGCCGCGGCACGGGACTTCCCGGGTCTCAAGGGCCTGGATCTGGCCAAGGAAGTGACCACTGCCCATTCCTATGAATGGGCGACGGGTAGCTGGACCCTGGCGGGTGGATTGCCTCAGCCAGCGCAAAATCTGCCTTGGCATGTGGTGGCCTATGACTATGGGGTGAAACACAATATCCTGCGCATGCTGGTGGACCGCGGCTGCCGCCTGACGGTGGTGCCGGCCAAGACCCCGGCGGCGGAGGTGCTGGCCAGGAATCCCGATGGGGTGTTTCTGTCCAACGGCCCCGGTGATCCCGAGCCCTGCGATTACGCCATCCGGGCGATCAGGACGATTGTGGACCAGGGCGTGCCGGTGTTCGGTATCTGTCTGGGCCATCAGTTGCTGGCCCTGGCCAGCGGCGCCAAGACGCTCAAGATGAAATTCGGCCACCACGGCGCCAATCATCCGGTCCAGGACCTGGATTCCCGGCAGGTGCTGATCTCCAGCCAGAACCACGGCTTTGCGGTGGATGAGGCCACGCTGCCGGCCACGCTGCGCGCCACGCACCGCTCCCTGTTCGACGGCTCGCTGCAGGGCGTGCAGCGCACCGATAAACCGGCCTTCAGTTTTCAGGGGCACCCGGAGGCCAGCCCCGGACCCCATGACGTGGCGCCGCTGTTCGACCGCTTCATCGAATCAATCAAGGACTATCGCAGCTGACCTATGCCCAAGCGTACCGACCTCCACAGCATCCTGATCATCGGCGCCGGCCCCATCGTGATCGGCCAGGCGTGTGAATTCGACTATTCAGGCGCGCAG
>MGXL01000146.1:4846-5113 GCA_001801365.1 Gammaproteobacteria bacterium RBG_16_57_12
GAAATGGCGGATGCCACCTATATCGAGCCGATCAACTGGCAGGTGGTGACCAGGATCATCGAGAAGGAACGTCCGGATGCCATTCTGCCGACCATGGGCGGGCAGACCGCGCTGAACTGCGCCCTGGATCTGGCCCGGCACGGGGTGCTGGAACAATACGGCGTCGAGATGATCGGCGCGACCCGCGACGCCATCGACAAGGCCGAGGACCGCGACCTGTTCCGCCAGGCCATGCGCAAGATCGGCTTGGACATGCCCAAGTCCGTG
>MGXL01000146.1:5183-5325 GCA_001801365.1 Gammaproteobacteria bacterium RBG_16_57_12
CGTTCACCATGGGCGGCAGCGGCGGCGGCATCGCCTATAACAAAGAGGAATTCGTCGAGATCTGCGAGCGCGGCCTGGATCTGTCGCCGACGCACGAATTGTTGATCGAGGAATCCATCATCGGCTGGAAGGAATTCGAGAT
>MGXL01000146.1:5381-5657 GCA_001801365.1 Gammaproteobacteria bacterium RBG_16_57_12
TCGATCCCATGGGGGTGCATACCGGCGATTCCATCACCATCGCGCCCGCGCAGACCCTGACCGACAAGGAATACCAGATCATGCGCAATGCCTCGCTGGCGGTGTTGCGCGAGATCGGCGTGGACACCGGCGGCTCCAATGTGCAGTTCGCCATCAATCCCGAAAACGGCCGCATGATCATCATCGAAATGAATCCGCGCGTCTCCCGTTCCTCGGCGCTGGCTTCCAAGGCCACCGGGTTTCCCATTGCCAAGGTGGCGGCCAAGCTGGCGGTGG
>MGXL01000146.1:5748-5978 GCA_001801365.1 Gammaproteobacteria bacterium RBG_16_57_12
GAGAAATTTCCCACGGCCGATAACCGCCTGACCACACAGATGAAATCGGTGGGCGAGGTCATGGCCATGGGGCGCACCTTCCAGGAATCGCTGCAAAAGGCCTTGCGCGGCCTGGAGACCGGCACCAACGGGCTGAATGAAAAACTTGATCCGGCCGCGGAAAATTTCAAGGAAATCCTGCGCCATGAATTGCAGATGCCCGGCGCGGACCGTTTATGGTATGTCGCCGA
>MGXL01000146.1:6039-6300 GCA_001801365.1 Gammaproteobacteria bacterium RBG_16_57_12
TTTCTGGCGCAGATCGAGGAACTGGTGGCGATCGAGCAGGGCCTGCGGGACAAATCCCTGACGGTGCTGGACAAGGACACCATGTTCGCCCTCAAGCGCAAGGGCTTTTCCGACCAGCGCCTGGCCGCGCTGCTGGATGTGAGCGAGCAGGCCCTGCGCGCCCATCGGCATGAACTGAACGTGCGTCCGGTGTACAAGCGCGTCGACACCTGTGCCGCCGAGTTTGCCTCCAATACCGCCTATATGTATTCCACCTATGAA
>MGXL01000146.1:6407-6603 GCA_001801365.1 Gammaproteobacteria bacterium RBG_16_57_12
TGCGCTCGCGCTGCGCGAGGACGGGTTCGAGACCATCATGGTCAACTGCAATCCCGAAACGGTCTCGACCGATTTCGACACCTCCGACCGGCTCTACTTCGAGCCGCTGACGCTCGAGGACGTGCTGGAGATCGTCCACGTGGAACAGCCGTCCGGGGTCATCGTGCAGTTCGGGGGGCAGACGCCGCTCAAGCTC
>MGXL01000146.1:6754-8276 GCA_001801365.1 Gammaproteobacteria bacterium RBG_16_57_12
GTCACGCCGAGGCGATCGGTTATCCGCTGGTGGTGCGCCCCTCCTATGTGCTGGGTGGCCGGGCGATGGAGATTGTCTATAATGAGGAGGAACTGCGCCGTTACATGCGCGAGGCGGTGCAGGTGTCCAACGATTCGCCAGTATTGCTCGACCGGTTTCTGGATGACGCCACCGAGATGGATGTCGACGCCATCTGCGACGGCAAGGACGTCCTGATCGGCGGGATAATGGAGCATATTGAACAGGCGGGGATTCATTCCGGTGATTCCGCCTGCTCATTGCCGCCCTACAGCGTCGGCGCCGGGCTCCAGGATGAATTGCGCCGCCAGGTGGCGATGATGGCCAGGAAACTCGGCGTGGTCGGACTGATGAATACCCAGTTCGCCATCCAGGGCAACAAGGTCTATGTGCTGGAGGTGAATCCGCGCGCCTCGCGCACCGTGCCGTTCGTCTCCAAGACCATCGGCGTGCCCCTGGCCAAGATCGCGGCGCGCTGCATGGTGGGCAAGACCCTGGCGCAGCAGGGCGCGCTCCAGGAAATCGTGCCGGATTATTTTTCGGTCAAGGAAGCGGTGTTTCCGTTCATCAAGTTCCCCGGGGTGGATCCCCTGCTGGGACCGGAAATGAAATCGACCGGCGAGGTGATGGGTGTGGGCAAAACCTTCGGCGAGGCCTTTGCCAAATCGCAACTGGCGACCGGGGTTAAACTGCCGCGGGGCGGCAAGGCGTTTGTCAGCGTCCGTGATGCCGACAAGCCCCAGGTGGCGGCGGTGGCGCGCGACCTGGTGGCGCTGGGTTTCGAGTTGTACACCACCTCGGGGACGGCACGGGTATTGGCGGAGGCCGGTATCGCGCATGAGCGGGTGAACAAGGTGACGGAGGGGCGGCCGCATATCGTCGATATGATCAAAAATGACCAGATCACCTTCATCGTCAATACGGCGGAGGGCAAGCAGGCGATCGCCGATTCCTCCACCATCCGCCGCGAGGCCCTGCAGCGCAAGGTGAGTTATACCACGACCCTGACAGGGGCGAGGGCTACCTGTCTGGCGCTGAAACAATCGGACGATGTTGCAGTATACCGCCTGCAGGATTTGACTTAGAGGAATCGTAATGAGCAAGGTACCGATTACTGCGCGTGGCGCCGAGAAACTCCGCGAGGAACTGCAGGAACTGAAGACGGTTGCACGCCCGCGTGTGATTCAAGCCATTGCCGAGGCGCGGGCACATGGCGACCTCAAGGAAAACGCCGAGTATCATGCCGCGCGCGAGCAGCAGGGGTTTATCGAAGGCCGCATCGCCGAGATCGAAGGCAAGCTGGCCAATGCCCAGATCATCGATGTCACAACACTCAGTGCCAGTGGCAGGGTGGTGTTTGGCGCAACGGTCGATCTGGTTAATGAAGAAACCGCTGAAAAAGTGACCTACCAGATCGTTGGCGACGATGAAGCCAACATCAAAACCGGCCAGATCTCGGTCAATTCGCCGGTGGCGCGCGCCCTGATCGGCAAGGAGGCCGGCG
>MGXL01000146.1:8297-16460 GCA_001801365.1 Gammaproteobacteria bacterium RBG_16_57_12
GCGGCAATGTCGACTATGAAATCATGGCGGTGCATTACGTGTGACGGGTATTGCCTTAGGTCCATGTCTAATGGGGGCTTGTCGATCCGGACAAGCCCTGTTTTATTTCAATACTATGGGTATGTCTGTATGTTGCAATTTGGCGCCATCGGTGAGCGTGTACTGCTGACTTTGTGGGTGGGGGGCATGTGGACCGTCGGGTATATCGCCGCGCCCATGCTGTTCAAGGTTCTGGATGATCGACAACTGGCCGGTATGCTGGCAGGTCATCTGTTCCAGGGTATCAGTGTCATCGGGCTGCTTGCGGGCACCCTGCTGTTGTTGCTGGGGATGATGGCTAAGGCCCAACGGCCCTGGCAGCGCCGCTGGCAGACCTGGGTGCTGTTGAGCATGGTATTGATTACAGCGCTGTTTCAATTTGGCCTGCAACCGATGCTGGAAGACCTGAAACAGCGGGGTTTGAATGATCCATCTGTCGCCGCGCAGTTTGGCAGGTTGCACGGCGCGTCTGCTGTGCTTTATCTGATCAACAGCCTGTCCGGCCTGGCTTTAGTGTGCGGCGGACTCAGTTGGCGGACGCGGACGGAAGTGTGATAACCGGTTTTTTGGCGGGTCGATAGAGCACGGCAATATGACCGATGGACTGCACATGCGCAGCGGCCGTCTGGGCGCAGAGGTCTTCGATCATGGCCTGGCGGGCTGCACGATCACCCGCATTGACCTTGATCTTGATCAGCTCGTGATGGGCGAGGGCGCTGTCCAGCTCCTTGATGACTCCCGCTGTGATGCCGTTGCCTCCGATGATCACGACCGGCTTGAGCGTGTGGGCCATTGAACGCAGAAAACGGATTGCCTTACTGGTAAGCTGCATGGTGATGAACGCGCATAATGAAAACGAGGCGCCTAGTGTACCTCATCAGGAACCGGCGGGGACAGTCATATCCAATCCCTTTGACGCCATCAAGCTCGAGCTGGTGATCATCCTGGCGGTGGGTGTGGCGCTGCTGCTGGTGCAATTCTTTTTCATCGACGGCCTGGCCAGGCAATTTCTTGTGTTGGCAGTGTACGGTCTGTTCAGTGCCGCCTGGCTGATTTTCCGTGTGACCAAGATCATGCGCGTATATGCCCGGTATCGCTCGGATACGGAGCCGCGTCATGGCGCGGAGTAAATCCAGTCAGCGCTGGCTGCGGGAACACTTTGACGATAGTTATGTCAAACTGGCCAGGGAAAAAGGTTACCGCTCCCGCGCGGTATTCAAGTTGCTGGAGATCAATGCCAGGGATCACATCCTGCGCCCGGGTATGACGGTGATCGATCTGGGCGCCGCCCCGGGCGGATGGTCACAGGTCGCCAGAGATCTGGTGGGTGCCAAAGGCCGTGTGATTGCTCTGGATATTCTACCTATAGATTCCATTTCCGGTGTCGAGATCATGCAAGGGGATTTTCGTCAGGATGAAGTTATGGTGACGCTGCTCAGTGTCTTGGGGAACGACCAGGTTGACCTTGTAATGTCGGATATGGCCCCCAATATGAGTGGTATGAAGAGTGTCGACCAGCCCCGGGCTGTCTATCTGGTGGAACTGGCCCTGGATCTGGCCAGAAAGGTGCTGGTACCGGGTGGCGATTTACTCGTCAAGGTATTTCAGGGTGAAGGCTTTGACGAAATGCTGCGAGAACTGCGCAAGCATTTCGCCAAGGTGCAGACCCGCAAACCGGAGGCATCACGCTCACGTTCGCCGGAGTTGTATGTCCTGGCTCGGGATTATCGTCCCGAGTGAGTTAATGATATAGTCATCCCAGTATAGCCAGTTAATGAGAGGCGTATTATCTTGAACGACTTAATGAAAAACCTGATCTTGTGGGCGGTTATCGCCGTGGTGTTGATCACGGTGTTTAATAATTTCAGCGGTAACCGCGGCAATGCGCCCCAACCGCTGGATTACTCGACATTCATCAGCAACGTACAGACCGGTCAGGTCAAGAAGGTCATTATCGAGGGCCGGACCATCAAGGGGGTGACCCAGAATGGCGACTGGTTTACCACCTACAGCCCCGGTTCTCCCTGCCCGGATGACCCTGGCTTGGTCAGTGATCTGCTCAACAATAATGTGTTGATCGAATTTCAGCCGCCCGAGAAGCAGGGCCTGCTGACGCAGATATTTATCTCCTGGTTCCCCATGCTGTTGCTGATCGGCGTGTGGATCTTCTTCATGCGCCAGATGCAGGGCGGTGGCGGCGGCCGTGGCGCGATGTCCTTCGGCAAGAGCCGGGCGCGCATGCTGGGCGAGGATCAGATCAAGGTGACCTTTGCCGATGTGGCCGGTGTGGAGGAGGCCAAGGATGAACTAGCGGAGCTGGTCGAGTTTCTGCGCGATCCGGCCAAGTTCCAGAAGCTCGGCGGCAAGATCCCCCGCGGGGTACTGATGGTCGGCTCACCGGGTACGGGTAAAACCCTGCTGGCCAGGGCGATTGCCGGCGAGGCTAAAGTACCGTTCTTTACCATTTCCGGCTCGGATTTTGTCGAGATGTTCGTGGGTGTGGGCGCCTCCCGGGTACGCGACATGTTCGAGCAGGCCAAAAAACACGCTCCCTGCATTATTTTCATTGATGAAATCGACGCCGTCGGCCGCCATCGCGGCGCCGGCCTGGGCGGCGGGCACGATGAGCGCGAGCAGACTCTCAACCAGTTGCTGGTCGAAATGGATGGCTTTGAGGGCAATGAGGGCGTGATTATCATTGCGGCCACCAATCGTCCCGATGTGCTGGATCCGGCACTGCTGCGTCCCGGCCGCTTCGACCGTCAGGTCGTGGTGCCGTTGCCGGATGTGCGTGGCCGTGAGCAGATCCTCAAGGTACACATGCGCAAGGTTCCCCTGGGCGAAGACGTCAAGCCGGGCATCATCGCACGGGGCACGCCCGGATTCTCCGGTGCCGATCTGGCCAATCTGGTCAACGAGGCGGCGCTGTTTGCCGCCCGGGCCAACAAGCGTCTGGTGGAAATGAGCGAGTTCGAACGCGCCAAGGATAAAATCATGATGGGCGCCGAGCGCAAGTCCATGGTGATGAGCGACCGGGAAAAGAAACTGACCGCCTATCACGAGGCCGGTCATGCCATCGTCGGCCGAGTGGTGCCCGAACACGATCCTGTGCACAAGGTGACCATCATTCCGCGTGGCCGTGCCCTCGGAGTGACCATGTTCCTGCCGGAAGAGGACCGCTACAGCATTTCCAAGCGCCGGCTGGAAAGCCAGGTCTCCAGTCTGTTCGGCGGCCGCATTGCGGAAGAACTGATTTTCGGTAAGGACAGTATTACCACCGGGGCCTCCAATGATATCAAGCGTGCGACAGAGATCGCCCGTAACATGGTCACCAAATGGGGGCTCTCCGAGCGCCTGGGTCCGATGACCTACAGCGAAGAGGAGGGTGAGGTGTTCCTGGGGCATTCCGTGGCCCAGCACAAGAACGTTTCCGACAATACCTCGCATGTCATCGATGAGGAGATCCGGACGATCATCGACCGTAATTATGCCCGCGCCGAGCAGATTCTCAAGGATAATACCGACAAGCTGCACAACATGGCGGAGGCCCTGCTGAAATACGAAACCATCGATTCGGAACAGATTGCCGAAATCATGGCCGGCAAGGTGCCGCATCCACCCAAGGATTGGGGCAGCTATGACTCTGGTGGCGGTACACCCGGGGCGGGCACCGACAGTGATGCGCAAGGTAAAGACAGCACCGAAGGCCCGATAGGTGGGCCGGCCAGCCAGCACTGAGTATTATTCTGCGGCGAAGGGAATGCTGATCTGCGGCAAGCACCGGCTCGACCTTGCCACACCACAGGTCATGGGTATATTGAATATCACCCCCGATTCCTTCTCGGACGGGGGTGATTTTTTTACTCCGGCACAGGCCCTGATGCGGGCAAGACAGATGGCGGCGGAAGGCGCGGCCATTATCGATGTGGGAGGAGAATCGACCCGGCCCGGCGCCGCCGCGGTACCGGTCCAGCAGGAGCTGGATCGGGTGATTCCGGTAATTGAAGCGATCAGTCGGGAATTGCCGGTGGTGATTTCCATCGATACCAGCAAGCCTGAGGTGATGCGTGAGGCGTCACGGGCAGGGGCTGGCATGATCAACGATGTCTATGCCCTGCGCAAGGAGGGCGCCATGAAGGCGGCCCGGGAGGCCGGTGTCGCCGTCTGCCTGATGCACATGCAGGGCGAGCCACGAACCATGCAGCAGGCGCCGATCTACCACGATGTGGTGGCCGAGGTGAAGGAATTTCTTCAGGAGAGGATCGTAGCCTGTACGTCGGCGGGAATTCCCAGTGAGCGTTTGGTGATCGATCCCGGCTTTGGTTTTGGCAAGAATCTGGCGCATAATCTGGCCCTGCTCCGGAATCTGACGGCATTTACGAGCCTGGATGTGCCGCTGCTGATCGGCTTGTCGCGTAAAAGCATGATCGGCCAGATCTTGAACGCTGAGGTGCAGGATCGCCTCTATGGCAGCCTGGCGCTGGCGGCGCTGGGGGCCTGGCAGGGCGCCGCGCTGGTGCGCGCCCATGATGTCAAGGCTACTGTCCAGGTGTTGCAGGTGGTCTCCAGAATTAAGGGAATGAATTAACATAGCAATATAAATGGCAGTTTTATGAGTAAAAAATATTTCGGCACCGATGGGATCAGGGGGCGGGTGGGTGATGATTTCTTCACCCCGGAGTTTGTGCTCAAGCTGGGCTGGGCGGCCGGCTGTGTGCTGGCGCGGGAAGGGCGCAAAGGTGTCCTGATCTGCAAGGATACCCGCATCTCGGGCTATATGTTCGAATCCGCCCTGGAATCGGGGCTGTCGGCGGCCGGGGTGAATATCCGTCTGCTGGGGCCGATGCCCACCCCCGGGATTGCCTACCTGACCCGTACCTTGCATGCCGGCGCGGGCATCGTCATCAGCGCCTCACATAATCCCTACAGCGACAATGGCATCAAGTTCTTTTCCGGTTCGGGGGAGAAACTTTCCGATGAACTCGAGCTGGCTATCGAGCGGGAGCTGGGCAAGCCGATGCAGACGGTCGATTCCGCCAGCCTAGGCAAGGCAGAGCGCGTGGTTGATGCCGCCGGCCGTTATATCGAGTTTTGTAAAAGTACTACCCCCTCCACTCTCAGTCTCGGCGGTTTAAGTATCGTGGTGGATTGCGCCAATGGCGCCACCTACCATGTCGCCCCCAGTGTTTTTGACGAATTGGGCGCCAGGGTCACCAAGATCGCTGTGCAACCCGATGGCCTGAACATCAACCACGAATGCGGTTCTACCTATCCCGCCAGGTTGCAGCAGACGGTCCTGGAAGTCGGTGCCGACATCGGGATTGCCCTGGACGGCGACGGCGATCGTCTGATCATGGTCGATCACCGCGGGGAAGTGGTCGATGGCGATGAACTGCTTTATATCATTGCCCGTTCGCGCCAGCGTACCGGCCAGATGCGCGGCTCGGTGGTCGGTACCGTGATGAGCAATTTCGGTCTTGAGCATGCCATCCGGTCCCTGGGACTGGGGTTCGAGCGAGCTCCGGTCGGTGACCGCTATGTATTGCAGAAACTTCAGGAAAATGGCTGGATCCTGGGCGGGGAATCCTCCGGTCATATTATCTGCCTGGATCGTACTACTACCGGGGATGGGATCGTGGCAGCGCTGCAAGTGCTGACCGAAATGGTCCAGACCGGGGCCAGCCTGCATGATTTAAAGCAAGGCATGGAAAAGTATCCGCAATACCTGATCAATGTGCGGGTGGCCGGCAAGGTGAACCTGGCCGGCTCCGATGTCGTACAGGCCGCGCTGCGGCAGGCCGAAGCCGCGCTGGCCGGCAAGGGCCGGGTGCTGTTGCGTACCTCCGGCACCGAACCCCTGGTCAGGGTCATGGTGGAAGGCTCTGATATTCAAAAGGTAAAACATACGGCAGGGCGGCTGGCAGACCAGGTTGCAGACACGTTTTCCGGACAGGTTCTCCAGGCCGGCCATTGAGGGATAATAGCCAGTTGCCGGTGGATACCCACATTAGAAAATTGATTTTTTCTCTCTCACCCGGTAAGCTGCAAAACCATTTTTTGTTGGGCAAAAAATAATAAGGGGAAGTGATGCGTCGTCCGTTGGTCGCTGGCAACTGGAAAATGAATGGCAACCTGAAGAGCATCCATGCCCTGGTGGAGGAGCTCAAGCGGGGCATTGACCAGGTCGGGGAGGTGGATGTCGCCGTCATGCCGCCTTTTGTGTATATCCCCGAAGTCACCCGGCTGCTGAAAGACTCGCGCATCGCAGTGGGAGCGCAGAACATGAGCCGGCATGCGGCCGGCGCCTTTACCGGGGAGGTTTCCGGAGAAATGCTCAAGGAGTTCGGCTGCCGCTATGCCATTATCGGACACTCCGAGCGCCGGGCCAATTATGGTGAAACCGACGAAAAGGCGGCGCGCAAGGTCGTCGGAGTCAAAGAGCGCGGGCTGATCCCGATACTCTGCGTAGGCGAAACGCTCATGGAGCATGAGCGCGGCAATACCTACGGCGTGGTGAAACGCCAGGTGGATGCCGTACTCGATTTTTTCGGGGTCGAGATGTTCCGGGGCACCGTGATTGCCTATGAACCGGTGTGGGCAATCGGCACAGGCAAGACCGCCACCCCCGAAATTGCGCAGTCGGTGCATTCCTTCATTCGCGACCGGCTGGCCGAGCGCAACGAAGCCATCGCCAATGAAGTCCGGATCATATACGGCGGGAGTGTCAAGGCGTCCAACGCTGCCGCACTGTTTGCCATGCCGGATATCGATGGCGGCCTGGTAGGCGGGGCATCGCTGGATGCCAGGGAATTTCTGTCCATCTGCAAAGCAGCCGCTCAATAAACAGACACTTAGGATTCAGGTTAACAACTATGGTTTCAGTCATCTTGATCATCCATGTATTAGTGGCGGCGGCCCTGATCGGCTTGGTATTGTTACAGCATGGCAAAGGCGCCGATGCCGGCGCCGCCTTTGGCAGCGGTGCATCGGCTACTGTGTTCGGCAGTCGTGGCTCCGGCTCGTTTTTATCCAGAATGACGGCAGGATTGGCGGCAGTGTTCTTCATCACCAGCCTGACGCTCGCCTACCTGTCCGGCAACCGTACCGCCGCGGTTAGCGTGGTGGATAAAGTCGAGATGCCCGCCGCCAGTGCGGATAAGCCATCTGTTCCGGCAGAGCAGGCTGTTCCCAGGGCGGACGTCCCCAGTCTCGGCGAGACGACCGTGGGCGCCGGTCAATAAAGACATAATGCCGATGTGGTGAAATTGGTAGACACGCCGTCTTGAGGGGGCGGTGGCGCAAGCCATGCCGGTTCGAGTCCGGCCATCGGCACCAAATTCAGGTAATTTAAACACACATTATCCAGATGATTTGCGCTGGGTTCCCCGGTTGGGTTTTGAGTTGACTTTTTTACTGGGCTTAGCCTAGACTCGAAGCTCCTTAAAATACAATAAATAAAAAAATGCCCAGGGAATTGCTGTCAGAACAGGGCCGATAACTAAAACGAAAAGTAGGTAATGATGCTGGAAAATTATCTGCCCATACTCATATTCCTTGTGCTTGGTGTCTTCTTCGGAGCGGCACCGATTCTTCTTAGTTATCTCGTCGGCCCCCACAAACCCGATAGCGAAAAATTATCGCCTTATGAGTGCGGTTTCGAGGCCTTTGAAGATTCGCGCATGAAATTCGATGTCCGGTTCTATCTTGTTGCCATTCTGTTTATCATTTTCGATCTGGAAATCGCCTTTTTATTTCCCTGGGCCGTGGTATTGAATGATATCGGCTGGTTTGGCTTCCTGGCCATGGTGGTCTTCCTCGGGATTCTGGTGATTGGCTTCATTTACGAATGGCGCAAGGGAGCTTTGGAGTGGGAATAGAAGGCATCCTGAAAGAAGGGGTGGTTACCACCACCGCCGACAAGCTGATCAACTGGGCGCGTACCGGCTCCCTGTGGCCGATGACCTTTGGCCTGGCCTGCTGCGCGGTGGAAATGATGCATGCCGGTGCCTCCCGCTATGATCTGGATCGCTTCGGCGTCATTTTCCGGCCGAGTCCGCGTCAGTCGGATGTCATGATTGTTGCCGGGACCCTGGTGAACAAAATGGCGCCCGCGTTACGCAAGGT
>MGXL01000146.1:16649-17967 GCA_001801365.1 Gammaproteobacteria bacterium RBG_16_57_12
ACCATTGCCCGATAGGAACGAGAGTCGCTTATGACTGACAAGACACAGGCGCTGGTTGCGGCCCTCACCCAGAGATTTGGATCATCACTCCTTTCCTGCGAAGATAAATTCGGTGAAGTCACCATCACCGTTTCCAGCAAACATCTTCATGACATCTGTTTGTCCCTGCGCGATGAACGCGAATTCGCCTTCGAACAGCTGATCGATCTGTGCGGTGTTGATTACCTGGATTATGGTGTGGCCGAATGGCAGACCGTGGATGCCACCACCACCGGCTTCAGCCGCGGGCGGGAAAAGATACCGGCCAATGGCCATCAGGGCGATCGCTTCGCGGTGGTCTATCATCTGCTGTCCATCAGCAACAATCAGCGCCTGCGGGTCAGGGCATACGCTGCAGGCGATCCGCCCAAGGTGGATTCGGTGACCCGTATCTGGAACTGTGCCAACTGGTATGAGCGCGAGGCGTTCGATTTGTTTGGCATCCTGTTCGAAGGTCACCAGGACTTGCGCCGGCTGCTCACGGATTATGGGTTTATCGGCCATCCGTTCCGCAAGGATTTCCCGCTGATCGGCAATGTGGAGATGCGTTACGACGCCGGAAAGAAGCGCGTGGTCTATGAGCCGGTAACGATAGAGCCCCGCGTGCTGGTGCCGCGCGTTATCCGCGATGAGCGCGTTACTGAAGGAGAGGCCGGCCGTGGCTGAGATTCGTAATTACACGCTGAATTTCGGACCACAGCATCCTTCCGCGCACGGTGTGCTGCGTCTGGTGCTGGAGCTGGACGGCGAGGTGATCGAGCGCGCCGATCCACATATCGGTCTGTTGCACCGCGCCACCGAAAAACTGGCCGAGAGCAAACCCTATAATCAAAGCATTCCCTACATGGACCGTCTCGACTATGTGTCGATGATGTGCAACGAACACGGATACGTGCTCGCCCTGGAAAAACTGCTGGGTGTTGAACCGCCGCTGCGTGCCCAATACATCCGCGTCATGTTTGATGAAATGACCCGCATACTGAATCACCTGCTGTGGCTGGGTGCGCATGCGCTGGATATCGGGGCGATGACGGTATTTCTTTACGCCTTTCGCGAACGGGAAGATCTGCTGGATTGTTACGAAGCGGTTTCCGGTGCGCGCATGCATGCCACGTATTACCGCCCCGGTGGCGTATACCGCGACCTGCCGGAC
The DNA here is from genome assembly GCA_001801365.1 of Gammaproteobacteria bacterium RBG_16_57_12. Taxonomy (GTDB): domain Bacteria; phylum Pseudomonadota; class Gammaproteobacteria; order RBG-16-57-12; family RBG-16-57-12; genus RBG-16-57-12. The sequence continues at coordinate 17,842 of MGXL01000146.1, forward strand.
CGCATGCCGCACTACCAGCCTTCCAGATGGCACAACCAGAAAGAGGTGGATCGTCTCAACAGCAACCGGCAAGGCTCGCTGCTGGACTTTATTCAGGATTTCACCGAGCGCTTTCCAAAATATGTA
>MGXL01000146.1:17996-23518 GCA_001801365.1 Gammaproteobacteria bacterium RBG_16_57_12
TCGCATCTGGAAGCAGCGCACCGTCGACGTCGGCGTCGTCTCACCCGAACGCGCACTGCAACTGGGCTTTACCGGACCGATGTTGCGCGGTTCGGGGGTTGCCTGGGATCTGCGCAAGAAACAGCCGTATGAGGTCTATGACCGCCTGGATTTTGATATACCGGTAGGAGTGAATGGTGATTCCTATGACCGTTATCTGGTGCGGGTGGAAGAAATGCGTCAGGCCAACCGCATCATTCGTCAATGTGTCGACTGGCTGCGCGTGAATCCCGGTCCGGTGATGATCGACGATTACAAGATCACTCCGCCGAACCGGGAGCACATGAAAGGCGATATGGAATCGCTGATCCATCATTTCAAGCTGTTTACCGAAGGCTATTGCCTGCCGAAGGGCGAGGCCTATGCCGCGGTGGAGCATCCCAAGGGTGAGTTTGGTATTTATCTGGTCTCCGACGGTGCCAACAAGCCCTATCGTATGAAGATACGTGCGCCGGGTTTTCCGCATATTGCAGCGACAGACGAAATGACGCGCGGCCACATGCTTGCCGATGTGGTGACCATTATCGGCACCCAGGATATCGTTTTCGGGGAGGTTGATCGTTGAGCGAGCGTCACGACATTTTTTCTGCGCCAGTCCGTGCTGACATTGATAACTGGATAGCCAAGTATCCGCCAGAGCAGAAGCAATCCGCCGTGATGGCGGCCTTGCGCATCGTTCAGGATGCCAATGGCGGCTGGTTGACCATGGAGCTGATGGATGCCGTGGCGGATTACCTCGCCATGCCGAAAATCGCCGTCTATGAAGTGGCGACTTTCTATTCCATGTATGAACTGAAGCCGGTCGGCAGGCACAAGATCAGTGTGTGTACCAACATCTCCTGCATGTTGAGCGGCTCGGAACAGGTTGTCGCGCATTTGCAGGACAGGCTCGGGATCAGACTCGGAGAGACGACCGAAGACGGCAGGTTCACCATGAAAGAAGTGGAATGTCTCGGTGCGTGCTGTGGCGCGCCGATGTTCCAGATCGGGCGTGATTATTATGAAAATCTCACCCCCGAAAAGATCGACAAGATCCTCGACAGCCTGGATTGATGATTATGGCCAACGAAGTCTGTTTTCGTAATCTGCATCTCGACCAGCCCTGGTCGATGGCCATCTATGCCAGTACCGGCGGCTATGAGGTGTGGAAAAAGATACTCAAGGACAGAACGCCGCCGGAGGAGATCATCAATCAACTGAAGGTTTCCGCCTTGCGCGGCCGCGGTGGCGCGGGTTTTCCGACAGGGCTGAAATGGAGCTTCATGCCACGCAATACGCCCGGACAGAAATACATTGTCTGCAATTCTGATGAAGGGGAGCCGGGTACCTGCAAGGACCGCGATATTCTGCGTTTCAATCCCCATCAGTTGATTGAAGGCATGGCCATCGCCGGTTATACCATCGGCGCCACGCGCGGGTATAACTACATTCGCGGAGAATTCTGGGAGCCGTATGAACGCTTCCAGCAGGCCCTGGAGGAGGCGCGTGCCGCAGGACTGCTGGGCAGAAACATCCTGGGCTCCGGGGTTGATTTTGAACTGGAGGCCCATCTCGGGGCGGGGGCTTATATCTGTGGCGAAGAGACGGCCCTGCTCGAGTCGCTGGAAGGCAAGAAGGGCCAGCCGCGGTTCAAACCGCCGTTCCCCGCCAGTTTCGGCCTCTATGGGCGTCCTTCCACGATCAACAATACGGAAACCCTGACCTCCGTGCCCATGATCCTGAAGAACGGAGGGCAATGGTTTCTGGAGCTGGGCAAGCCCAACAATGGCGGGAGCAAGATATTTTCAGTCTCTGGCCACGTGAACAGGCCGGGCAATTATGAAGTGCCCCTGGGTACGCCCTTTGCCGAGCTGCTGGAAATGGCGGGCGGCGTGCGCAACGGCAACAAGCTCAAGGCGGTCATTCCCGGCGGTTCATCCACGCCGGTAATGCCCGGCGAGGCGATGATGAAGGTCAGCATGGATTATGACGCGATTTCCCGCGCCGGCTCCATGCTGGGGGCCGGATCGGTGATCGTCATGGATGAAACCACCTGCATGGTGAAGGCCCTGAGCCGGATCTCCCATTTCTACCAGGAGGAGTCCTGCGGTCAATGTACGCCGTGCCGCGAGGGTACCGGCTGGCTGTCCCGGGTGGTCAGCCGTATCGAGCATGGCCAGGGGCGACGTGAGGATCTGGCGCTGTTGGAGTCGGTGGCGAGCAAGATCGAAGGGCATACCATTTGCGCCCTGGGTGATGCGGCGGCGGCGCCGGTGGCGAGCTTTATCAAGCATTTTCGCGCGGAGTTCGAGTATCACATCGACCATGGCCGGTGCATGGCGGGCGCAGGCTGATCGCGCAGAGATAACGCAACAGCGAGGTTCCTTCGGGACGGATTGATTCGGATATGACAACAGTAAACATCGAAATTGACGGTAAAAAGTTGCAGGTCGACAGCGGCTCCATGGTGATCGAGGCCGCTGATCAGGCCGGCATTTATATCCCGCGTTTTTGTTATCACAAGAAATTGTCCATTGCCGCCAACTGCCGGATGTGCCTGGTGCAGGTCGAGAAGGCCGCCAAGCCCCTGCCGGCCTGCGCCACGCCCGTCACGGACGGCATGAAGGTGCACACCCGTTCGCCCAAGGCCATAGACGCTCAGAAGGGCGTCATGGAATTCCTGCTGATCAATCATCCGCTGGATTGTCCGGTGTGTGATCAGGGTGGGGAGTGCGAGTTGCAGGATCTGGCGGTCGGTTTCGGCAAGGATGTCTCGTTCTACAGCGAGAACAAGCGGGTGGTCAAGAGCAAGAATCTCGGCCCGCTGGTCTCCACCGACATGACGCGCTGTATACACTGCACCCGCTGCGTGCGCTTCGGCGAAGAGATCGCCGGGATTCGCGAGCTGGGCGCCACCGGGCGCGGCGAACATATGGAGATCGGCACCTATATCGAGGCCAGCATGGATTCGGAATTGTCCGGCAATGTCATCGATCTGTGCCCGGTCGGGGCGCTGACCTCCAAGCCCTTCCGCTTCAAGGCGCGCGCCTGGGAAATGACCCAGCTGGATACGGTTGCGCCCCATGATTGCATCGGTTCCAATCTGCATGTCCATGTGCGCAATAACCAGGTGATGCGCGTAGTGCCGCGCGAAAACGAGGCGATCAATGAAACCTGGATTTCCGATCGTGATCGTTTCAGTTATGAAGCCCTGAACAGCCAGGATCGCCTCACCACGCCGATGATCAAGGTCAATGGTGTATGGCAGGCCACCGACTGGAATACCGCTCTGGAAAATGTGGTACGTAACACCCGGAAAATTATTGATCAAGATGGCGCCGGCCAGCTGGGCTGCCTGGCATCGCCCAGCGCCACCACCGAGGAACTGTATCTGGCGCAGCAGCTGCTGCGTGGCCTGGGCAGCAACAATATCGATCACCGGTTGCGTCAGCTCGATTTCAGTGATGAGGATCTTGCGCCGGCGTTTCCCGGGCTGGGACAGTCGATTGCCGCGCTGGAGACTGTCGACGCGGCCTTGCTGATCGGTTCCAATATACGCAAGGATCAGCCGATTGCCGCCCACCGCTTGCGCAAGGCGGCCATGCGGGACGCCGCGATCATGTTTGTCAATCCGGTCAATTATGACTTCCACTTTCCGGTGGCTGCGAACGTGGCCTGTGCTCCTGATCGCATGGTTGCCGAGCTGGGCGGCATCGTCAAGGCCCTGCTGGCATTGACGGCGGGGCAGGCGCCCCCCGGTTTGACCGGACTGCTCGATAACATCGAGACCACTCCGGCGCACCGCAGTATTGCCGGGCATCTCAACAGGGCCGGGAAGGCGACCGTACTCATGGGCAATTATGCCCATGCTCATCCTCACTTCACCCAACTGCGTGCATTGGCGGGCGTGATTGCATCCTTGAGCGATGCCGCGCTGGGTTATCTGACCGAGGGCGCCAATTCGGCAGGCGCTTGGCCGGCCGGGGCCGTTCCACATCGCAGCGCCACCGGCCAGGCCGGGATGAACGCCGCAGATATGTTGCGCAACCCGCGCAAGTCGTATTGGCTGCTGGGTGTTGAGCCCGAGCTGGATTGCGCCAATGCACCGGTGGCGCGCGCCGCCATGCAGGCCGCCGAGTATGTGGTGGCGCTGACCCTGTTCAGGAATGCCAGCCTGGAGGCCAGCTGCGATGTACTGCTGCCGATCGCGGCTTTTGCCGAGACCTCGGGAACCTATGTCAATGCCGAAGGCGTCTGGCAGAGTTTCGCCGGTGCGGTCAAACCGGTGGGTGATGCACGTCCTGCCTGGAAGGTGTTGCGTGTGTTGGGCAATCTGTTCGGGATCGACGGTTTTGACTACATGAGCTCGGAAGAGGTTCTGGCCAAGGTGCGGGCGCAAGCCACGGGTGACCAGCCCGACAACCGCCTGTTGTGGCGTGCCCCGGGAGCATGGGCCACAAGCAAAGGCGATCTGATCCGTATTGCCGAGGTGCCGGTCTATGCCGTGGACAGTCTGGTACGTTACGCCACTTCACTGCAACAGACCCGGGATGCCGCGAATGGCGCTATCTATATCAATAGTATTCTGGCGACAAGATTTGGCCTGGCCCAGGGCATGCCCGCAATTGCCAGACAGGGCAAGGAGGAAGTGACGTTACCGGTGGTCATCGACAATCGTCTGGCGGATAACAGTGTGTTGATTTATGCCGGGATACCGGGCAGCGTCAATCTGCTGAGCGATCTGTCACCGCTGACGCTGCATAAGGCTTGAGAATAACAAGAGTGTAACAATGAGATTACGGAATGCTTGAATCAATACTGACAATCTGGAACGGTATCCCCGAGGCGGCGCAGACGGTCATTCTCATCATTCTCAAGATACTAGCCATTGTGATACCCATCATGGGTGCCGTGGCCTATACCACCCTGGCCGAGCGCAAGGTCATCGGCTATATCCAGGTGCGCATCGGTCCGAACCGCGTTGGCCCGCGTGGTTTGTTGCAGCCGATCGCCGATGGTGTGAAGCTGATCTTCAAGGAAACCATTCTGCCGACCAATGCCAATCTGGTGCTGTTCATTCTGGCACCGGTCATCGCGCTGGCACCGGCGCTGGCGGCATGGGCCGTGGTGCCGTTCAATCCGGGTTGGGTGCTGGCGGATATCGATGCCGGCCTGTTGTATATCATGGCGATCACGTCCATGTGCGTGTACGGCATCATCATCGCCGGGTGGGCCTCGAACTCGAAATATGCCTTTCTCGGGGCGATGCGTTCTGCCGCGCAGATGGTGTCCTATGAAATCGCCATGGGCTTCGCCCTGGTCGGGGTGTTGATGGCAGCGGGGAGCATGAATCTGCAGGACATCATCTCCGCGCAGGAAGGCAGTGTGCTGCACTGGTTCTGGATTCCGCTGTTCCCACTGTTTCTGATCTATTACATCGCCGGCCTGGCAGAAACCAACCGGGCCCCGTTCGACGTGGCGGAAGGCGAGTCGGAGATTGTGGC
>MGXL01000146.1:23568-24149 GCA_001801365.1 Gammaproteobacteria bacterium RBG_16_57_12
CCGAATATGCCAACATGATCCTGGTGTCCCTGCTGACGGCGGTGATGTTCTGCGGCGGCTGGCTGTCACCGTTCCAGGGCACCCCGCTGGAGGGCCTGTTCGGCTGGGTGCCGGGGATAGTATGGTTATTGGCCAAGACCACGTTGTTCCTGTTCCTGTTTTTATGGATTCGCGCCACCTATCCGCGTTATCGTTACGACCAGATCATGCGCCTGGGCTGGAAGGTATTTATCCCCATCACCATTATCTGGCTGCTGGTACTGGGTGTGCTGATACTCGGACGCATCGGTCCCTGGTTTAGTTGAGGGGAGGAGACGGCTATGAATGCGCTACGACATTACATCAAAAGCTTCATGCTCCTGGAGCTGCTGCGCGGACTGATGCTGACCGGTCGATATCTGTTTGCCCGCAAGATCACGGTGCAGTATCCCGAAGAAAAAACCCCGCAGTCACCGCGTTTCCGTGGCCTGCACGCACTGCGCCGTTATCCCAATGGCGAAGAGCGTTGCATAGCCTGCAAATTGTGCGAGGCGGTCTGCCCAGCCCTGGCGATCACCATTGATTCCGAGCAGCGGGAGGAC
>MGXL01000146.1:24232-24388 GCA_001801365.1 Gammaproteobacteria bacterium RBG_16_57_12
CCATAGTCGAGACGCGCCATTTTGAATATCATGGCGAACAGCGCAGTGATCTGCTGATGACCAAGGAGCGCCTGCTCGCCGTGGGCGACCAGTTTGAACAGCAACTGGCGGCCGACCGCGCGCAGGATGCGCAATACCGATAAGGCTAACTGACGA
>MGXL01000147.1 GCA_001801365.1 Gammaproteobacteria bacterium RBG_16_57_12
CTGTCGGGGCAGGCATATATTCAGCCCCGGTGTTGTTACTGGCCACGTACTCGAATGCTATGGAGGAAAAAATATGATCGAAGAATTCAAGAAATTTGCTCTCAAGGGCAATGTCGTCGATATGGCTGTCGGTATCATCATCGGTGCGGCCTTCGGCAAGATCGTCAGCTCTCTGGTCGGTGATGTACTGATGCCGCCCATCGGGATGCTCGTGGGTAATGTCGATTTCAGCCAGCTCTATGTAAATCTGAGCAGCACCACCTATGAGTCGCTGGCCAAGGCGCAGGAGGCGGGTGCGCCGGTGATCAAGTATGGTGCATTTATCAACACCCTGCTGGATTTCGTGATCGTGGCATTTGCCATTTTCATGGCCATCAAGGCGCTGAATACTCTGAGGAAGAAAGAAAAGGCGGCACCGGCCGCGGCGCCTAGTATCAGGAAATGCACCGAGTGCCTGTCGGAAATCCCGATAGCCGCCAGGCGCTGCGCCCATTGCGCCTCACCGCAGAGCTGACCGATCAAGCTGTTTCACGGGGATATCTCTCGGGAGGCCCATCCCATTTTTATTGGCCAAGCCATTGTTTTATCGTAAAATGCCCGGTTACTTTGGAAAAAGTGTGCGGGCGTATGTTTTATCAGGACAAATTCGATGTCATCGTCGTGGGCGGTGGCCATGCCGGAACCGAGGCGGCCCTGGCGGCGGCCCGTCTGGGTTGCCGTACCCTGCTGTTGACCCACAATATCGAAACCCTGGGGCAGATGTCGTGTAATCCGGCCATTGGTGGGATCGGCAAGGGGCATCTGGTCAAGGAGGTGGATGCCCTGGGCGGGCTGATGGCGCGGGCCATCGACAGGGCCGGTATCCAGTTCCGGATCCTCAATGCCAGCAAGGGCCCGGCGGTGCGCGCCACCCGCGCCCAGGCCGACCGGATGCTGTATCGCCAGGCGGTACGCACAGTCCTGGAAAATACCCCCCATCTCACCCTGTTTCAGCAACCGGTGGTGGACCTGATCATCGAGGGTGAACGGGTTGCGGGCGTGCTTACCCAGATGGGCATGAAATACCGCGCCCCGGCCGTCGTGCTGACCGTCGGCACCTTCCTGGCCGGGAAGATGCATATCGGTCTGGAAAATTATGAAGGCGGGCGCGCCGGCGATCCGCCCGCCAATGCCCTGGCGCGGCGGCTGCGCGAATTACCCTTTCGCGTCGCCCGCCTCAAGACCGGCACCCCGCCGCGCATCGATGGTCGTACCATTGATTTTACGGTACTGGAGGAACAGCGTGGCGATGAGCCGGTGCCCGTGTTTTCCTATCTGGGCAATGCCCGGGAGCATCCGCGGCAGATCAGCTGCTTTATCACCACCACCAATGAGCGCACCCACGAGATTATCCGCCGCGGCATGGATCGCTCTCCTTTGTACACCGGGGTGATCGAAGGGGTGGGGCCGCGCTATTGCCCGTCCATTGAAGACAAGGTGGTGCGCTTTGCCGACAAAAGCAGCCATCAGATTTTTGTGGAGCCGGAAGGGCTGACTACTCACGAGGTCTATCCCAATGGTATTTCCACCAGCCTGCCCTTTGATGTGCAATATGAGCTGGTCCGCTCCATGAAGGGTTTCGAGCGCGCCCACATCACCCGGCCCGGTTATGCCATCGAATATGATTTTTTCGATCCGCGCGATCTGCGCAGCAGCCTGGAAACCAGATACCTGCCGGGGCTGTTTTTCGCCGGGCAGATCAACGGCACCACCGGCTATGAAGAGGCCGCCGCCCAGGGCCTGCTCGCCGGCATGAATGCCGCCTTGCAGGTGCAGGAAAAGGAACCGTGGTGCCCGCGCCGCGATGAGGCCTATGCGGGGGTGCTGATCGATGACCTGATCACGCGCGGCACCCAGGAACCCTATCGCATGTTCACCTCGCGTGCGGAGTATCGCCTGATGCTGCGCGAGGACAATGCCGATCTGCGCCTCACCCCCAAGGGGCGCGAGCTCGGCCTGGTCGATGATGAACGCTGGCGCGTCTTCGAGACCAAGCGCGAGGCGGTGGAGCGCGAACGCCAACGCCTGCGCGCGACCTGGCTCACGCCGCAGAAGATTCCGCCTGCCGAGGCGCTGCGCCTGTTCGGCCAGCCCCTGACGCGCGAATACAGTCTGGAAGATTTGCTGCGCCGTCCCGAGGTGAGTTATCAGGCGCTGTGCGAACTGGAGGCCTCGGGTGCGTGCGTCACTGACCCGGTGGTGGCGGAGCAGGTGGAGATCCAGGTCAAATACGCCGGATATATCGAGCGCCAGCACCAGGAGATCGAACGCCAGCGCCGTTATGAAGAGCTGTGCATCCCGGATGAAATCCATTACCGGAATGTGCGCGGCTTATCCGCCGAAGTGTGTCAGAAACTGGAAGCCCAGCGGCCGGCCACCCTGGGACAGGCGGCGCGGATTCCGGGCGTGACACCGGCGGCGATATCGCTGCTGCTGGTGCATGTCAAAAAGAGCCGTGTGGCGGGGCACTCGTAATGTCATCGCTGGAACGGCTGCTAAAAGATGGAGCTACCGGCCTCGGTCTGAGTCTCACCGATGAACAGAGCGCTGCCCTGCTGCACTATGTGCAACTGCTCGAAAAATGGAGCCGTACCTATAACCTCACCTCGGTCCGTGATCCCCGGCTGATCGTGACACGCCACCTGCTGGACAGCCTGTCGGTAGCGCCTTATTTGCAGGGATCATCCATCGTGGATGTCGGTACCGGTGGTGGTCTGCCGGGCATACCCCTGGCCCTGGTCAGTCCGGCGCGCGAGTTCGTGCTGCTGGACAGTAATCGCAAGAAAACCCGCTTTGTCACCCAGGCGGCTATCGAGCTGGGGCTGAAAAACGTGGCCGTGGTGCATGCCCGTGCGGGCACCTACAAACCCGGGCGGCTGTTTGATACCGTCATCTCCCGCGCCTTTTCCTCCCTGCGGGAGATGCTGTCGCACGCCGGTCATCTGTGCTCCCCCGAGGGTGTATTGCTGGCCATGAAGGGGGTGTATCCTGAAGAGGAGTTACAGGACTTGCCGACGGACTACCGGATCAGGCAGGTGATCGCCCTCGCGGTGCCGGGCGAGCCAGGGGCGCGGCATCTGGTAATGATGGAGCATGCGCGCTGACTGCGCTCGCGCTATGATGGCGCGGAGAACCTTTCAGAATAACCATCAGTTTTTTGACTTGTAGGATGTATGGCCAAAATAATCGCGGTTACCAACCAAAAGGGCGGGGTGGGTAAAACCACCACGAGCGTGAACCTGGCGTGTTCGCTGGCGGCAACCAAGCGGCGGGTATTGCTGGCGGATATGGATCCGCAAGGCAATGCCACCATGGGCAGCGGTGTCAACAAGCATCAGATCGAATTCACCACCCTCGATGTGCTGGAGGGTGCCGATATTACCGAGGTAATCATTCGCCCCGACAACCTCAATTATGACGTGCTGCCCGCTAATGCCGATCTGACCGCTGCGGAAGTGACCCTGCTCACGGTGGAAAACCGCGAGCGCCGGTTGAAAGACGCCCTGGCCAGGGTGCAGGACCGCTACGATTTTATACTGATCGACTGTCCACCCACCCTGAACATGCTGACGGTGAACGCCCTGGTGGCGGCGGACCAGGTGCTGATACCCATGCAGTGCGAGTATTATGCCCTGGAAGGATTGTCGGCGCTCATCAACACCATCAGTCAAATCCAGGCCGCGCTGAATCCGCGACTGGAAATCGGCGGCCTGCTGCGCACCATGTATGACCCGCGCAATCGCCTGACCAGCGAAGTGAGCGAGCAGTTGAAGGAGCATTTCGGCGACAAGTTATTGCGCACGGTCATTCCACGCAATGTGCGCCTGGCGGAAGCGCCCAGTTATGGGTTGCCGGTACTGATTTACGACAAGCCCTGCCAGGGGGCGCAGGCCTATCTGGCCCTGGCGGGGGAATTGCTGCGCCGTGAGCGCGGTGAGGCGGTGGCCGTTAACGATTACGAAATAGGATGATGCCATGGTTGTGAAAAAACGAGGGTTGGGGCGCGGTCTGGATGCCTTGCTGAGCGGTGTGCAGGCGCATAAGACGGCAGGCCAGGAGACATCAGCTGCTGCCGGTGCGCCGGTAACAGACAAGGACGGCAGCCTGCGTCATATGCCCATAGAACTGATCCGTCCCGGCAAATATCAGCCGCGAATCGATATGCATAACGAGTCGCTGGAAGAACTGGCCGCTTCCATCCGTGCCCAGGGTGTCGTGCAACCCATTGTCGTGCGGCCGCTGGCCGAAACGGGCAAGTACGAAATCATCGCCGGCGAACGGCGCTGGCGCGCCTCACAGCTGGCGGGGCTGCATGAAATCCCGGCCCTGATCCGCGATGTGCCCGACGAGGCGGCCATCGCCATGGCGCTGATCGAGAATATCCAGCGTGAAAACCTCAATCCCATTGAAGAAGCGGGTGCTCTGCAGCGTCTGATCGATGAATTCGAAATGACGCATCAGGAAGCGGCCGAAGCGGTGGGCCGTTCCCGCGCGGCGGTATCCAATCTGTTACGCCTGCTCACCCTCAACGAAGATGTACGCCATCTGGTGGAACAGGGTAGTCTGGAAATGGGGCATGCCCGTGCCCTGCTGGCCCTGTCGGGCGATCAGCAAAGCAAGACGGCGCGCGATGTGGCGGCCAAGGGTCTGTCGGTGCGCGAGACCGAACAACTGGTGCGACGTCTCGGCCAGGCGCCGGATAAGAACGAGGCGGCGTTAACCAAGGCGGATCCGAATATCCAGCGCCTGGAGCAGGACCTGGCCGAACGCCTCGGCGCCAAGGTGATTTTCCAGCACGGCGCCAAGGGCAATGGCCGTCTGGTGATACATTACACCAACCTCGACGAGCTGGACGGCATACTGGCGCATATTCAATAGCCCAGTGCTTTGCCGGGATGATCGAGGATGATCGAGAGCGTTTGACCTGCGTACAAAGCTGTCTTATACTGCCCGCCGCGAAAGTGGATCGTACGCCGGAATTCGGAGTTTCCCATGTCCACTCAGCAAAAAAACCGCAAGATAAATACCCTGCTCATCGGCGTTGGCACCATGCTGACCTCCATGATCGCCGCAGGCTTTCTGCTGGGGTATGGGCTTGACTGGTGGTTGGGCACACAGCCGATTTTCATGCTGGTGCTGGGAGGGCTGGGCTTTATCGGCGGCCTGCTGAAGGTTTACAAGCTTTTGACTCATCCAGGCCTCTTTTGAACTCGGCAGTACGCGATATTCGAGACCGGACCCGCAAGCTGATCGGGTGGCAACTGTTCGCGGGCGTGGTGGTGGCGCTGGTTTTCTGGCTGTTCTTCGGCGGGTGGTGGAGCGCCCTGTCTTCCCTGGGAGGATGCCTGGTCAGCGTGGCTATCGCCATGTTGTTAAGTCGTGGTGTGCGCAAGGCCAGTGAAGTGGCGCTTCACGATCAGAAAAAAAGCATGCTCATCCTTTATATCGGAGCTGTGCAGCGATTCATCCTGATCGGCGTGCTGTTTGCCCTGGGGATCGCGGCCATCAAGTTCGAACCGCTGGCGATGTTTGCGGGATTTGCATCGGCACAATTGAGTTATTTGATAAACGCGCGTGGCTGACACGCTGTACACTGAGGGAGAAAAACCTTGGCTGCAACAGAATCACAAAGTGGCGGTGGCGGTACTGTCGAATATATTCAGCATCACCTGACCAATCTGTGCGTCGGGGATTGCGATCCGGTCACCCACAAGGCCGCCGGCTTTATGGCGTGGCATGTCGATACCCTGTTTTTCAGCCTGCTGCTGGCCGGCCTGATCATCTACGCCTCCTGGCGTCTCGTCCGCAATCTCAATCCCAATGTGCCGGGCGGGTACCAGAATTTTGTCGAAGCGATACTTGAATTTGTTCAGGGCCAGGTGCGCGACACCTTTCCCGGCCATAATCCCCTCATCGCGCCCCTGGCGCTGACCATATTCCTGTGGGTGTGGCTGATGAACTTCATGGACCTGATTCCGGTCGATCTGCTGCCGCTGATCGGCAGCTGGTTCGGCATCCATTACCTCAAGGTGGTGCCCACCACCGATCTCAACACCACCCTGGCCATGTCGCTGACGGTGTTCGTGCTGATCATCTATTACAACTTCAAGGTGAAAGGTCCGGTCGGCTATCTGAAGATGTTCCTGTTTCATCCCTTTGGCAAATTCGCGGTGCCGGTCAATGTGGTAATGAGCCTGATCGAGGAGCTGGCCAAGCCCCTCAGTCTGGCGCTGCGTCTGTTCGGCAACCTGTTTGCCGGCGAGCTGGTATTCCTGCTGATCGCCCTGCTGGGCGGTACCGCCGCCATTGGCGCCGGGCTGCTGCTGTTGTTGCCGCTCCAGACGGTGCTGGATCTGGGCTGGCTGATTTTCCACCTGCTGGTCATTACGCTGCAGGCGTTCATATTCATGGTATTGACCATCGTGTATCTGGGCATGGCACATACCGCGGATCATTAAGATTTTCGGGTTTAATGTTTTATTTTTTAGCTTGAAGGAGAGTAGACAATGACTGAAGCAACACTGGCGATGATTTATTCCTACACCGCGGTGGGCGTGGGCGTGATATTGGCCGCCGCAGGTTTGGGTTCCGCAATCGGTTGGGGCCTGATCTGCGCCAAGACCCTGGAAGGCATCGCGCGTCAGCCTGAAATGCGTCCGGCCCTGATGACCAACATGTTCATCTTCGCCGGCCTGATGGAATCATTCCCGTTCATCATCCTGGCATTCGCCATGTGGTTCCTGTTTGCCAATCCGTTTGTCGGCGCGCTGCAGAGTGCGTTGGCCACGGTGGGTGCGCACTAAGCGAGCATCTGGCAATCACCACTAAAGGTAAAGCCGAGAGGAAGGTAAAGTGAATATTACAGTAACTTTGTTCGGCCAGATGGCCGCCTTCATATTGCTGATATGGTTTGTCAACAAGGTCCTGTGGGGCCCCGTATCATCGATGATGGAAGCGCGCCAGAAGCGTATTGCGGACGGTCTGGCCGCCGCGGAAAAGGGCAAGCACGATGCCGAGCTTGCCGAGAAGCGCGCCAAGGATATTTTGCAGGATGCCAAGGCCCAGGCGTCGGAAATCGTCGCCAATGGCCAGAAGCGCGCCGGTGAGCTTGTCGAGGAATCCAAGGCCAACGCCCGCGCCGAGGGTGAACGCATCCTGGCGGCCGCCCGCGCCGAAATCGAGCGCGAGCTCAATCAGGCCAGGGAGCAACTGCGCGGTCAGCTGGCCTCCGTGGCCATCGTTGGCGCCGAGAAGATCCTGAAGAAGGAAGTCAACCGGCAGGCGCACAGCGACATGCTCAACGATCTGGCTGCGCAGATTTAGGTGCGACACTATGGCTGAGAAAACCACCATCGCCCGTCCCTATGCCAAGGCCGTCTTTGCCTTGGCCAGGTCTCAGGGCAAGCTCAAGGAATGGTCCGGCATGCTGGGGTATGCGGCGGCCGTCGCCGCCCATCCGGACATGCGCGCGGTCATCGCCAATCCGGGTGTCGGCAACGAGCGTCTGGCCGGCTTGTTCATCGAAGTGTGCGGTGAGCGGCTGAACGAGCAGGGTAAAAACCTGATCCACACGCTGGTGGAGAATGACCGGCTGGCGCTGCTGCCGGAGATCACCGTTCTGTATGAGGAGCTGCGTGCCGAGGAAGAGCGGACCATCGAGGCCGAGTGTGTTTCCGCCTACGAGATCAGCGCCGAGCAACAACAGAAACTGGTGGGAGCCTTGCGCGCGCGTCTGCAGCGCGAGGTGACCCTGACGTGTAGCGTTGATGGCAGCCTCATCGGTGGGGTGGTCATCAAGGCCGGAGACCTGGTAATCGATGGATCAGTCAAAGCCCAGATCAACAAGCTTGCGGTATCACTGTCCAGCTAGCCGCCATTAAGAGGAATTTGCCATGCAACTCAATTCTGCTGAAATCAGCGAACAGATCAAGAAGAAGATCGAAAGTTTCAAAATCGCCACCGAAGGCCGCAATCAGGGC
>MGXL01000148.1:0-2660 GCA_001801365.1 Gammaproteobacteria bacterium RBG_16_57_12
CCACATTGTCCAGTGCATTGGCGCTTTCCACGCACACCATTTTTAAATAGCCGTTTTCGCCCATGTCTCCCATCTTCACGGCCTTTTCGGCCCAGGGCGTCCACACCACGGTGGACTGGCTGCCGCGCTTGGTGATGCGGATACGCCGATTCAACACGGGATCGACGATCAGGCAATCCGCCATGGTATCGAGGTAGACCCGGTCGGTCTCTCCGGTGAATTCCACCGCCCCGGTCTGCCGCTTGCGCTGGCCATTATCCACCTTGTCGACATACAGACCATTCTCCAGCCCGAGAATCTGTGCCTCGCGGATATCGCCGACAGTAAAGTAGGTGTGCAGGGCCTCGCCAATCGTGACGGGTGTGCTGCCCTGATTGCGGGTGATGAGCTCGATCTCCAGGGTGGCGCCAACCGTAATATGACATTCCAGCGGCGTAGTGTGTGGCCATTGCCTGCGCGTCGCATCGGTCCCGGTCAGCCGTAAGGCCAGAAATGTTGCGCCGTCATCCAGTGATTTTGTATCCGTAATTTCCCAGCTCACTGTGCGCGCGAATCCATGCGCGGGAAAACCCGGCTCGGTGACATGAGCGCCGAACCATGGCCAGCAGACCGGTACGCCGCCCCGGATCGATTTGCCTGGGGCGAAGCTTGCGTCCCCGGAAAGCCAGATCACACCCTGATGGTGGCCCGGATTCCAGGACATCACGTGCGCGCCCTGCAGGGCGATACGGGCGCTGGCGTGCCGGTTACTGATCTTCGCCACGGCAAACCCGGCCGGGGCTTCCTCGAAAACCAGTTGACCGGCTATGCCGAGGCGTGTGTTCAGAGCGGAAAGATCAGACATGACGATTCTCCAAAGTGTCGTGAAGGATGTGTTATTGCCGTGCCCTGAGCCTTGCCAGCACGGCCCGCCCATCCAGGCGCGCGGCCAGAGCGAGGTAGATCAGCAGTAATGCCGTGCCAGTGATCCAGGGCCGCCAGTCGAGCTGGGACGTCAGCTGGGTCTGTGCCCCGTATAACCCTAGGCCCAGTAAAATGTAGCCCAGGATGCGCCTGATATCGTATTCGACCGGATAGAATTTTCGTCCCAGCAGATAGGATACCAGCGCCATGCCGCCGTAGCAGGCCAGGGTCGCCCAGGCCGAACCCAGGTAACCGAAGACCGGTATCCACCAGATATTCAGGCCGATGGTCAGCGCTGCCCCGCCCAGCGCCACCCAGGCGCCCATCAGGGTGCGGTCGGTCAGCTTGTACCAGATCGATAGGTTGACGTATATCCCCAGGAACAGGTTGGCCAGCAGCAGGATCGGCACCACCGGCAGGCCGGCGCGGAATTCCTCGCCGATGAAATATTTGAAAAAGTCGATATACAGCGTGACCAGCAGAAAGATGCCGACACAGAAGATGACAAAGTATTTCAATACCTCGGCATAGATCGCGCGGGCGTCGCTTTTGTCGGCATAGGCGAAGAAGAACGGTTCGGCGGCGAAGCGAAACGCCTGGATGAACAGGGTCATCAGGATGGACAGCTTGTAGCAGGCGCTGTAGATGCCCAGCATGGCCATGTTGGTTTTCAAATCATACGGCAGCAGATATTTCAAAAGGACGCGGTCGAGCATTTCGTTGATAATGCCGGCGAAGCCGATCACCACCATGGGCAGGGAATAGCGCAGCATGCGCCCGAACAGGGCGCTGTCAAAACCCCAGATAATGCCGCGCAGTTGCGGCGCCAGCAGAATGAACTTGACCAGGCTGGCGATCAGATTGGCGATAAAGATATAACCGATGCCGACCGCCGGGTTGTACACCAGGTTCACCCAGCCGTGCGGGTTCTGTTCATAAAGTTTGGGGCAGTAGACAATGAAAAACAGACTCAGCAATATCGTCACCAGTATCTCGATGATCTTGATGGTGGCAAAACGTAGCGCCTGTTCCCCGGCGCGCAGGCGCGCAAAGGCGATCGCGCCGATGGCGTCCAGCGTGAGTATGATGGCAAACCACAGCACATACTCCGGATGATCGGCATAGTGCAGCATTGCCGCCAGCGGCGCGTTGATGAGCGCCATCAGGGCAAAGAAACCCAGATTGGCCGTCAGCACAAAAATCAGGGCCGTGGAGTAGGCCACATCACGTGCCGGCGAGGCCTGGTCGCGAAAGCGGAAATAACCCGTCTCGAAGCCGAATAACAGCAACACCGCGAAAAAACCGGCATAGGCGTAGAACTCCGCCACCACGCCGTACTCCGCCGCCGAGAAATAATAGGTGTACAGCGGCACCAGCAGGTAATTGAGAAACCGGCCGACGATACTGCTGACGCCGTAGATGGCGGTTTGCGAGGCGAGTTTTTTTAAAATACCCAAGGGTGGCGGCCTGTCAGTGAGCAATCAGGTGATTCTAACCGGCGTTACTAGCCAAAACCCTAGTAAAGCCTCATTCAGCGAGCCGCGCCTTGATCCGAGCCTTGTGTGGGGCTCTGAATGAGGCTTTACTAGGGTTTTGGCTAGTATATTCATTGTTCCAGAAACTTGACGATCGCACTGCGCAGCGCCTCGTATTGTTCCGGGCGCGACAGGGGCCGGTTATGGCGGTCGGTGATGAAGAAGATATCCTCCACGCGCTCGCCCAGGGTGGCGATCTTGGCGTTTTGCAGGCGGATTTCA
>MGXL01000148.1:2794-3034 GCA_001801365.1 Gammaproteobacteria bacterium RBG_16_57_12
TGGCGCGAGACCTGTTCCGGTTTTGCATGAGCGGCGCGCAGCCGCTCCGGCAGATAGTCCATGATTTCCTGAATACGGAAACCATCGGTGATAGGCTCGCCCGAGGCCTCCAGCACGATGAAGGTATCCAGGGTATAGCCGTCTCTGGAGGTGATGATACGGGCATCGGCCACCGTCAGGTCCAGTTGTTCAAACGCCGCGGTGCAGTGGGCGAACAGATAGTCCTGATCCTGGGCATAG
>MGXL01000148.1:3150-18886 GCA_001801365.1 Gammaproteobacteria bacterium RBG_16_57_12
GCGGATGAAATAATCGTTGCTCAGCCGTTGCCACACCTGTTGCGCCTGCTGTTTCGAGATGCGTTGGTTGGCCAGCAGCTCCAGCGCCATGTCTTGCAGATACTGTACCCGGTCGCTTTGGTCCAGGGGGTTCTCCAGGCCATGGCGCAACGCCCGGGTGGTGGCGTTATATAACTCGATGAGCAGGGCGTCTTTCCAGGAGTTCCATACCTTGGGGCTGGTGGCGCGGATATCGGCCACGGTCAGCAAATACAGGTAATCCAGCCGCGACTGATTGCCGACCGTGCTGGCGAATTCATGGATCACGGCGGGATCGCTGAGATCCTTGCGCTGTGCGGTGGTGGACATGAGCAGGTGGCTTCTGACCAGCCAGGCCACCAGTCGGGCGTCATAGCCGCTGAGATTGTGCCGCACGCAGAAGGCCTCGGCATCGATTGCACCCAGTTCCGAGTGATCGCCGCCGCGCCCCTTGGCGATGTCATGATAGAGGCTGGCGATGTAGAGCAGCTCGGTCTTGGGCACGCGCTGAAAAATGGAGCTGCACATGGGAAATTCATGGGCGTATTCCAGCACGGAGAAGCGGCGCAGGTTGCGCAGCACGAACAGGGTGTGCTCATCGACGGTGTAGACATGGAACAGGTCATGCTGCATCTGGCCGACGATCGTGCCGAACTCCGGCAGATAGGCGGCGAGGATGCCGTAGCGATTCATGCGCCGCAGCTCGCGGGTGACGCCGTGCGGCTGGCGCAGGATTTCCATGAACAGGGTCTTGCAGCGCAGGTCATTGCGGAAATTGTCATCGATCAGATAGCGGTGATTGCGCATCAGGCGGATCGTGCCCGCCCGGATGCCCTTGAGCGCCGGGTTCTGCTGCGATACCAGAAAGATTTCCAGCAGCGCGAAGGGATAGCGCTTGAACACCTCCTGATGGCAGGCCTCGATAAAACCCTTGCGGGACTGGAAGCGGCCGTTGATCGGCGCCGGTTTGGCGATTTCGTCGGCATAGAGAATCTCTTCCTGGAACAACTGCAACAGCATTTCGTTGAGGCGCGCCAGCTCCATGATGGTGCGATAATAATCCTTCATGAAGTGCTCGACCGCCATGCGGTGATTACTGTCCTGATAGCCGAACAGTTGCGCCAGGTGACGTTGATGGTCGAACAGCAGGCGATCCTCACGCCGGCCGGTGATGGTGTGCAGGGCGAAGCGGATCTTCCACAGGAAGTTCTGGCCGTTGCCGAGTTGATGGTATTCGCTTTCAGTGAGAAAACCATGATTGACCAGATCGTGCATGGTCGCCGCGCCGAAGTGGCGCTTGGCCACCCAGCCGATCATCTGGATATCGCGCAGGCCGCCGGGGCCTTCCTTGATGTTGGGCTCCAGGTTGTAGGCGGTATCGTTGAATTTGTGATGACGGCTGATCTGTTCGCGCCACTTGGCTTCGAAAAAGGCCCGGCTCGGCCAGATGCTGTCTGGTCCGGTGGCGGCGCACATCTGCTGATAGAGCGCGCGGGAGCCATACAGCCGCCGTGATTCCATCAAATTGGTGGCGATGGTGATATCACTGGCGCCCTGTTCGATACACTCGGCAAGGGTGCGGACACTGTGCCCTACTTCCAGCCCGATGTCCCACAGAAACGTCAGAAATCGTTCGATGCCCTCGCCGGGCGCAGCGTGCCGCTCTTGGGGTAGCAGGATCATGATATCGATATCGGAACCGGGATGGAGTTCACCGCGGCCATAGCCGCCCACCGCCACCAGCGCCAGATCCTCTGCATTGGGCAGATGGTATTGCCAGGCCTGCAATAACAACTGGTCTACCAGTTCGGCGCGCGCCAGCACCAGATCGGTGACCGGAGGGCCGTTATAAAAGGCCTGCTTCAGAGCATGGTGGCCCTTCTTGAGGGCATTGCGGAAGACTGCCAGGGGCTGGGAGGCTGTCCTGACCTGTGCGTCAAAGGCCGCGGCATCGAACAGCGGGATCATCAGAGATCATCACCGGGCAGCCGGGTCAGGACCTCATGACCCGTATCGGTTACCAGCAGGGTGTGTTCCCATTGCGCCGACAGGCTGCGGTCCTTGGTGATGACCGTCCACTTGTCCGGCATGAGTTTCACCTCGGCCCGACCGGCATTGATCATCGGCTCGATGGGGAAGGTCATGCCCGCCTCCAGGGCCAGGCCGGTGCCTGGCCGGCCATAGTGCAGCACCTGTGGCTCTTCATGGAACTGCCGGCCGATGCCGTGTCCGCAGTATTCGCGCACCACAGAACAGCCGTTGGCCTCCGCATGCTGCTGGATGACATGGCCGATGTCGCCGAGCCGGGTGCCGGGTTTGACGATGGCGATGGCGCGGCGCAGGCATTCGTGGCTGACCTGGGTGACGCGCCGGGCGAGGACGGACGGTTCGCCGACAAAGAACATCTTGCTGGTATCGCCGTGATAGCCATCCTTGATCACGGTGATATCGACATTGATAATATCGCCGTTTTTCAGCACCTTATCCCCGGGGATGCCGTGACAGACCACGTGATTGACCGAGGTGCAGATGGATTTGGGAAAGCCATGGTAGTTAAGCGGGGCCGGGATGGCCTGCTGTACATCAGTGATATAGTTATGACAGATGCGATCCAGCTCGCCGGTGGTGATCCCGGCCCTGATATGGGGGGCGATCATGTTTAAAACCTCGGCGGCCAACCGTCCGGCGACACGCATCCTGGCGATTTCTTCAGGTGTTTTGATGTAAATGGACATGGTGTTTATCTATTTTCTGAAGGCATACCATTTCATGGAAGGATTTTCTCATTATTTCCGGCAAGTTGGAAAACGGGCGGCCCGCGCCCCGGGCGATCGCCCATTCTACGCGAATTTGTTGTTTGTGCCATTTTGTGGTATAAATTCGCGCGCTTATGCGTAAACACGCCCTGATGCCCACGTGAGCGGAGGGGGAAATCCACACATACGCCGACACATAAACCGGGTGCCCGTACGGGTTGGTTTATGGGGTGTATGGAGGTCAAACCCAAACTGGAGACAAACAATGGCCAATATGACTATGCGGCAGATGCTGGAAGCCGGTGTACACTTCGGACATCAAAGCCGCTGTTGGAACCCCAAGATGGCACCGTACATCTTCGGGGTACGCAACAAGATTCACATCGTAAACCTGGAAAAGAGTCTACCCCTTTATAAGGATGCAATGAACTTCCTCGGTGGTATCGCCGCCAGGAATGGCAAGGTTATGTTCGTCGGCACCAAGCGTGCCGCCGGTGACGTGATCCGCGAAGAAGCCGGCCGCTGCAACATGCCCTATGTGGCACACCGCTGGCTGGGCGGCATGTTGACCAACTTCCATACTGTGAAGCAATCCATCAAGCGCCTCAAGGAGCTCGAGGCCCAGAGCCAGGATGGCACCTTTGAACGGCTGAACAAGAAAGAAGCCCTGATGCTGCGCCGTGAAATGGATAAGCTGGAACGCAGTCTCGGTGGTATTAAGGAACTGGACAATCTGCCCGATGCCCTGTTCGTGATCGACGTGGGGCATGAAAAGATCGCGGTCACTGAAGCCAACAAGCTTGGTATCCCGGTGGTCGGCATCGTGGACACCAATAACACACCCGACGGTATCGACTATGTGATACCGGGCAACGATGATGCCATGCGCGCCATCAAGCTCTATATCGCGGGTGCTGCCGATGCCGTGCTGGAAGGACGCGCCTCTTCCCTGCAGTTCGCCGGCGCCTCCGATGAGTTTGTGGAACTGGACGAGCAGGGTACGCCCATGAAAAAAGGGGCCGCCGCGAAAAAGGCCACCGCCAAGCGTCGTGTGGTGAAGAAGCCGGTTGCTGTTGAAGACAGCGAAGGTGATCTCGACATCGCCGAGGTGAATTGATTGCAGGCATCAAGCAAATTTTAAAGGGGGCTGTGCCCCCTTTTTTAGAATTATAAAATTCTGTGATGTTTCGCAGGGCATTCGCAGAACTATCGATAGAGGATGATTATATGAATATTTCGGCTACACAGGTTAAAGAGCTTCGTGAACGCACCGGCTCCGGAATGATGGAATGCAAGAAGGCCCTGGTGGAAACCAAGGGTGACATCGAAGCGGCCATCGAGTACATGCGCAAGACCGGTCTGGCCAAGGCCGACAAAAAGGCGGACCGCACCGCGGCCGAGGGTGTGGTGGCGATCAGGACCAGCGTCGACGGCAAACATGCGGTGATACTGGAGATCAATTGCGAAACCGATTTTGTCACCAAGGGTGATGACTTCACCGGTTTTGTGGAGCGCGTGGCGCAAACCGCCCTGGGCAAACATCCCGCCAGCCTGGATGAGCTGATGCGCCTGCCCTGCGCGGGGGGCAGCGGCAGTGTGGATGAGACACGCAAGGCCATGATCGCCAAGATCGGCGAGAACATCAATGTGCGCCGTTATGCCTATCTGCCGGCGGGCAACGGCGTGCTGGGCACCTATTCCCACAGCGGCCGCATCGGTGTCGTGGTGCAGATGAAGGGTGGTTCGCTAGAGCTGGCCAAGGATGTCGCCATGCATATCGCTGCCAGCAAGCCGGTCTGCGTTGCCGAAGCGGATGTATCCGCCGAGCTCATCGCCAAGGAAAAGGAAATCTTTTCCGCCCAGGCGCTGGAAAGCGGCAAGCCCGCCGAGATCGTGGAAAAGATGGTTGTCGGCCGGATCAAGAAATTCCTCAGCGAGGTTACCCTGCTGGGTCAGCAATTCGTCAAGAATCCCGACATCACCATACAGCAGCTGCTCAAGAATGCCGGCGCCCAGGTGACCGGCTTCATACGCTACGAGGTCGGCGAAGGCATCGAAAAGAAGGAAGACAATTTCGTGGCGGAGGTCATGGCCCAGGTCAAAGGGGGCTGATCGATGACTGACAGCCCTGTCAAGCTGGCCTATCATCGTGTCCTGCTCAAACTCAGCGGTGAGGCGCTGATGGGCGATCGGGAATTCGGTATCGATCCGCAGATCATCAAGCGGGTCGCCAGCGATGTGGCCGGGTTGCGGCTGGCGGGGTTGCAGATTGGCCTGGTGGTCGGTGGCGGTAATCTGTTCCGCGGGGTCAGTCTCTCGGCTGCCGGCATGGATCGCGCCACCGCTGATTATATGGGCATGCTGGCGACAGTGATGAATGCCTTGTCGATGCAGGACGCCATCGAGCGGGAAGGCGTGTTCTGCCGGGTGATGTCCGCTCTACCCATCAATCAGGTCTGTGAGGAATATATCCGCCGCCGCGCCATTCGCCACTTGGAAAAGGGCAGGGTGGTGATCTTCGCCGCCGGGACCGGCAATCCATTCTTCACCACCGATTCCGCCGCCAGTTTGCGTGGTATCGAAATCGGTGCTGAAGTAGTATTGAAGGCGACCAAGGTGGATGGCGTATATTCGGCTGATCCGGTCAGGAACAAGGATGCCGTACGTTATACCAGTCTGACCTATGATGAGGTGCTGGAGCGCAACCTCCAGGTGATGGATGCCACCGCAATTGCCCTGTGCCGGGACCAGAATATGCCGTTACGGATTTTCAATATGAACAAACCCGGCGCGCTTCAGCGCGTCATCGAGGGCATGGATGAAGGCACACTGATATATCGGGGGAAGCAGAGATGATCAATGACATAAAGCGGGATGTCGAACAGCGCATGAAAAAGAGCATCGAGGCGCTGAAAGCCGAATTGACCAAGCTGCGCACCGGGCGTGCCCATACCAGCTTGCTGGATCACATCACGGTTTCCTATTACGGGGTCGACACGCCCATGAATCAGGTCGCCAGTGTCACCGCCTCCGATCCCCGCACCCTGACGATCTCGCCCTGGGAAAAGAACATGGTCTCGGAAATCGAAAAGGCGATCCTCAATTCCGGTCTGGGCCTGAATCCCAGCACCTCGGGAACCATCATCCGGGTGCCGTTGCCGGCATTGACCGAAGAACGCCGCCGTGATCTGACCAAGGTGGTGCGTGCCGAAGGCGAAGCCGCGCGTGTGGCGATCCGCAACGTTCGCCGCGATGCCAACAACGACATCAAGGAACTACTGAAGGAAAAGGAGATCACCGAGGATCAGGAACGCCGTGCCGAGGAAGACATCCAGAAATTGACCGACAAATATGTCGCCGAGGTCGAGCAGATACTGAATGCCAAGGAAAAGGATTTGATGGAGATTTAGAGCCTATTTCAGTAGGGCCTCGGTCGCCCGGCGACCGAGGCCCTACTGAAATAGGCTCTTAGTTTCTGTACAGTGCCGGGTTCGCAGAGAGCCATGCGGCCGGCGTAACATCTATTTATTGTGAATGGGGCAGATGTCCAACGCGCAACACAAAACGCATACCCCACCGGCCAGGATACCGCGTCATGTCGCGATTATCATGGATGGTAACGGGCGCTGGGCCAAGCAGCGCAAACGTCCCCGTATCTTCGGGCACCAGGCTGGTGTCGAATCCGTCCGCGGTATCGTCAAGCAATGCGCCGCCAAGGGCATAGAAATACTGACCCTGTTTGCCTTCAGCAGCGAGAACTGGCGGCGGCCCGAGGAAGAGGTCGGTCTGCTGATGGACCTGTTTCTGATTGCGCTGGAACGCGAGGCCAATCGTCTGCACAAGAATAATGTCAGACTGCGCATCATCGGTGAACGCAGCGCCTTCAGCGACAAGTTGCAACGCAAGATCACCGAGGCAGAACAGTTGACCCGCGACAATACCGGGCTGATCGTGGTGGTGGCAGCCAATTACGGCGGCCGCTGGGATATCAGCCAGGCCGCGCAGACCCTGGCGCAACAGGTGGCGGCCGGCGCGCTGGAGCTGCGTGATATCACGCCGGAGCGCCTGGCCGCCCAGCTCAGCCTGGCCGATCTGCCCGAGCCGGATCTGTTCATCCGCACCGGCGGCGAGCAGCGCATCAGCAATTTCCTCCTCTGGCAACTGGCCTATACGGAACTTTATTTCACCGAGGTACTGTGGCCAGATTTCGACGAGACGGAATTCGAGCAGGCCTTGAATTCCTTTGCGGGCCGGCAACGGCGCTTTGGCCGTACCGGTGACCAGGTGGAGCAGGAAGCGTGCTCAAACAACGCCTCCTGACCGCCGCCATCCTGCTGCCCTTGGTGATCTGGGGAATCCTGTCCCTGGATAATGGCCATTTCGCGCTGATGCTGGGAGCATTCGTGATCATCGGCGCCTGGGAATGGACCCGGCTGGCCGGCCTGCACTCTCCACTGATCAGGATGCTGTATTGTCTGGTGGTCGGCGCACTGCTGGGCGGCGCCTGGCAGTTATGGTTTGGTACCGTCACGCCCATCCTGATGATATTGCTGGGCAGCGCGCTGGTGTGGTGGCTGATCGCCCTGATCTGGGTGGTGCGTTATCCGCAGGCGCCCTGGGCAGAGAGTCTGGCCGTCAAGCTGCTGTTTGGTGTATGGGTGCTGGTGATGCCGTGGCTGGCCCTGGTGATCCTGCGTGGTGATCCGGCCTTCGGGCCCTATTATGTCCTCGGGCTGATGATCTTGATCTGGCTGGCCGATACCGGCGCCTATTTTGCGGGACGGCGTTTCGGCAAGCATAAACTGGCCCCGGCGGTCAGTCCCGGCAAGACCCGGGAAGGGGTGTGGGGCGCCCTGGCGCTTACCCTGTTATGGTCGACGGGTCTTGCGCAGTGGCTGCAGATCGAAGCGCAATGGCTGTTTGTCCTGCTGTGCATGGTTACCGTGTTATTTTCCATACTGGGTGATTTGTCCGAGAGCATGTACAAGCGCCAGGCCGGTCTCAAGGACAGCGGTACGATCTTTCCTGGTCACGGCGGCGTGCTGGATCGCATCGACAGCCTGACCGCCGCGGCGCCGGTGTTTGTGTTCGGTCTCTTACTGATGGAGAGGTTGCGGTGCGCGGCGTAACCATCCTGGGCGCAACGGGCTCGATCGGCACGAGCACCCTGGATGTGCTGTCACGTTATCATGAACGCTTCCGTGTCGTTGCCCTCACCGCCCATCATCAGGTAGACAAGATGGTGCAGGCCTGTATCGCCCATCAGCCGCGCTATGCCGTAATGGCGGATGCCGATGCCGCCGAGCAACTGCGCGGGCATCTGGCCCGGCATTGCCCCGATGTGCAGGTGCTCGCCGGCAGCGCGGCGCTGGAACAGGTTGCCGCGCTGGCGGACGTGGACTATGTCATGGCCGCGATTGTCGGTGCCGCCGGTCTGCGTCCCACACTGGCCGCCGCCAGGGCGGGCAAGCGTGTCCTGCTCGCCAACAAAGAGGCTCTGGTGATGTCGGGACGCCTGTTCATGGACGAGGTGCAAAAGAGCGGCGCCGAATTATTGCCCATCGACAGCGAACACAATGCCGTCTTTCAGTGCATGCCGCGGGATTTTTCCCGGGGTCTGGATCAGACCGGCGTGCGGCGCATACTGTTGACCGCCTCGGGCGGCCCGTTTCGGAACCAGCCCTTGAGCGAGCTCGATCACGTGACCCCGGAACAGGCCTGCGCCCACCCCAACTGGGTGATGGGGCGCAAGATCTCGGTGGACTCGGCCACCATGATGAACAAGGGGCTGGAAGTGATCGAGGCCTGCTGGCTGTTTCATGCCGCTCCGGAGCAGGTGCAGGTGGTGTTGCATCCGCAGAGCGTGATTCACTCCATGGTGGAATACCTGGACGGCTCGGTGCTGGCGCAGCTAGCCAATCCCGACATGCGCATTCCGATCGCCTACGCGCTGTCCTGGCCGGAGCGCATGGCATCGGGGGTGGCGAGCCTCAATATCTTCGAGGTGGCCCGCCTGGATTTCGAGCCGCCCTCGCTGGAGCGGTTTCCCTGTCTGCGCCTGGCCTATGAGGCGATCCGCCTCAACGGCACGGCACCCGCGGTGTTGAATGCCGCCAATGAAGTCGCCGTGGCGGCGTTTCTGGAGCGCCGGCTGGCGTTTGTCGATATTCCCCGCCTGATCGAGCATGTGATGTCGCAGGTGAGTGTGAAGCCGGCCAATAGTCTGGAGGCAATACTGGCGGAAGATCACCTGGCGCGTCAGATGGCACAGGCCTATCTCAAAACCAACACCACGGCAGTACTATAGTCCTGATGAACATTTTATATTATATCGGCGCTGTCATCGCCGCGCTCGGCCTGCTGATCGCCATCCACGAATTCGGCCATTACTGGGTGGCGCGCAGGATGGGGGTCAAGGTGCTGCGCTTTTCCATCGGCTTCGGCCGGCCCCTATGGCAGCGGGTGGCCGGTGCGGATAGAACCGAATATGCCATCGGTCTGCTGCCCGTGGGCGGCTACGTCAAGATGCTGGACGAACGGGAAGGCGCCGTGGCGCCCGAAGAGCTATCCCGCGCCTTCAACCGCAAACCGCTCTATGCCCGCACCGCCATTGTGGCGGCGGGTCCGCTGTTTAATTTCCTGTTTGCCATCATCGCCTACTGGTTCATTTATATTAGCGGCGTGCCGGGTATCAAACCGCTGATTGGCGAGGTGGCGCCGGGATCGGTCGCCGAACTGGCCGGTGTGCGCACCGGCGACGAGATCATCCAGGTCGATAATCAGGAAACACCCACCTGGGACGCGGCGGGCATGAGCGTGGTGGAGCGGGCCATGGACAAGGAGCCGCTGACCCTGCGCCTGCGTGATGAGACCGGCGGGGAACGTAGTGTCACCCTGGATACGGCGGGATTGCTGGCCCAGATGGGCAAGCAGGACCTGCTGATCAGTCTCGGCATGCGCCCATACAGCCCGCCGCTCGCGGCGATCGTCGGCGATGTCCAGGAGGGCGGGGTTGCAGCACAGGCAGGCCTGCGGGCGGGGGACAGAATCCTGTCCGCCAATGGCCAGGAGATCGCCGACTGGCTGGCCTGGGTGGAATTTGTCCGTGCCAGCCCCGGCATTCCGCTGGCACTGCAAGTGGAGCGTGACGGGCAGTTAATGGCCAGCAGCATCACACCGGCCGTGGTCAGCGAAGGATCGGCGACGGTTGGCCGCATCGGCGCCGCGCCCTTTGTGCCGAGTGAATTCACAGAGAAGATGCGGGCGGTGCAGCGCTATCAGCCGCTGGCTGCCATTGGCGCTGCGCTGAATCAGACCTGGAAGATGAGTGTGCTGACACTCAAGGCCATCGGCCGGATGATTATCGGCGAGGTGTCGCTGGAAAATCTCAGCGGCCCGATCAGCATTGTCCAATACGCCGGACAGTCGGCGCATAGCGGCCTGACCGCCTTTCTGAGTTTTCTAGCGATCTTCAGCGTCAGTCTGGCGGTACTGAATTTACTGCCGATCCCGGTACTCGATGGCGGCCATCTGCTGTATTATGGCCTCGAATTCGTACTGGGCCGCCCATTATCGGAACAGGCCCAGCTCGCCGGGCAAAAGATCGGGATCATGATCCTGATGCTGTTGATGAGTATTGCCCTGTATAACGACCTGATGCGTCTTTTTTGATAATGGTTCTGCTGTGATAACGAGAATAATACGTAAGATTGGCTGGCTGCTGCTGTCTTTCACCCTGGCCCGGGCCGTCATGGCGTTCGACGAGTTTGTCGTTGAGGATATTCGTCTGCAGGGCTTGCAACACATTGCGCCCGGCACGGTGTTCACCTATCTGCCCTTGAAGGCGGGCGACACCCTTGATGAAGGCCGCAGCCCCGGGATTATCCGCGCCTTGTATCAAACCGGATTTTTTCATGACATCCAGCTGTCACGTGAGGGTAACCTCCTGGTGGTCACCGTGGTGGAGCGTCCCGCCATCGCCTCCGTCAAGATTACCGGTAATGAAGAGATCGACAGCGACATGTTAAAGAAGGGATTCAAGGATATCGGCCTGACGGAAGGGCGGATCTTCAATCGCTCGATACTCGACAAGGTGGAACAGGAACTGAAGCGCCAGTATTTCAGTCGCGGCAAATACGCAGTCAGGATCACCACCACGGTCAAGGAGGCGGAGCGCAACCGCGTCGACATCGCGATCGAGATCGACGAGGGCGAGGTCGCCGAGATCCGGCGCATCAATATCGTCGGCAACCAGGCCTTTACCGAGGCAGAGCTGCTGGACAAGTTCACCTTGGGCATTCCTTCGATGCTGGCCTTTTTCAGTGATGCGGACAAATATTCCAAGCAGAAGCTGATCGGTGATCTGGAAGTGCTGCGCTCACATTACCTGGACCGTGGTTATATCAATTTCAATATCGAATCCACGCAGGTGGCGATTTCGCCCGATAAACAGGACATCTATCTCACCATCAATATCACTGAAGGCGAGCAATATCGTCTGTCCGGCGTCAAGCTGGCCGGCGATTTGATCGTGCCGGAACAGGAGCTGATGAATCTGGTGACCATCAGGGAAGGCGATATCTTTTCCCGCAAGGTGATTACCGGCATCACGACCGCAATCAATGAGCGTCTCGGCGAGGAAGGCTATGCCTTCGCCAATGTCAATGCGGTACCGGAAGTGGCCAGGGAAGATCAGCGCGTGGCCTTGACGATATTTGTCGATCCCGGCAAACGGGTGTATGTGCGCCGGATCAATGTCACCGGCAACACCAAGACCTTTGACGAAGTGGTGCGCCGCGAAATGCGCCAGATGGAGGGGGGCTGGATCTCCACCCAGAAGGTCAGTCGTTCGCGCACTCGCCTGGAGCGGCTCGGTTATCTGAAAGAGGTGAATGTTGAGACAACGCCAGTGCCCGGCACCTCGGACCAGGTGGATGTGAATTTCAATGTCACCGAGGGCTCATCCGGCAGTCTGATGGCGGCGGTGGGTTATGGCGAGGCGAGCGGCGCCTTATTCAATGCCAGTATCGCCGAACGGAATTTCCTGGGCACCGGCAAATGGATTAAGCTGGAATTCGACCATAGTCAGGTCAATGACATCTATAGCCTGTCCTATACCAATCCCTATTACACGCTGGACGGTGTGAGCCGCGGCATTCGCGCCTATTCCCGGAAAACGGACGCCGGCGAGGCCAATGTGTCCTCCTACCTGAGCGACGAGGTGGGCGCCGAGGTCAATTACGGTATTCCGATCAGTGAATACATCACGGCCGGTATCAGCATCGGGCTGAATCAGATCGAGATCAAGACAACCAGTGGCACCCCCCTGTATATCAATGACTGGGTCACTGCCAACGGCAGCTTGTTTGACCGCGCCCAGCTAACTGCGAGCTGGACCTACGATACGCGCGACCGCACCCTGTTCGCCAACCGTGGCGTGTTGCAGAGCCTCTCGGCGGAACTGGCCATACCCGGCAGCGATCTGGAGTATTACAAGCTCAATTATCGCCAGGAATGGTATTTCCCGCTCAAGGCCGGCAGTACCCTGCGGCTGCAAAATATGCTGGGCTATGCCGACGGCTATGGTGATACCGCCGATCTGCCGTTTTTCGAAAATTACTACATGGGCGGGATCAACAGTGTCAGAGCGTATCGCACCAACAGCCTGGGACCAAAAGATATCCAGACCGATCGGTCCAAGGGCGGTGACCGGAAAATCCAGCTCGGTGCCGAGTTGATATTTCCATCGCCCTTCGAGGGAACGGGAGACAGCTTCCGGTGGAGTTATTTTGTCGATGCGGGTAATGTATTCGGCAGCGATGAGTCTGTCGATCTGAGTGAATTGCGGGCGTCTCATGGGGTTTCCGCCAAATGGATTACGCCGGTCGGCGCCCTGGTCTTCAGTTATGGCTGGGGCCTGAATGAGAAGCCCGGCGACAAGCTCGATCGGTTCCAGTTCACAATCGGTGCGCCATTTTAGTAAGGAATGATTATGAAGAGTATGAAGATTATCGCAACTGTCCTGATCTGGGTGGTGTGTGGCGGCGTTGCCACGGCCGCGGAAGGCGTGAAGATCGGCGTGATCAATGTTTCCAAGGTGCTGGATCAGGCGCCCCAGGCGAAGGCCGCCACCGCCCAACTGGAAAAGGAATTCGCCCCGCGCAATACCGAAATGCTGAATATCCAGCGCACCCTGCAGATGCAGGAAGAAAAAATGTCACGCGATGGCGATGTCATGAGTGCCGAGGAACGCCGCAATCTGGAGCGCGACATCATCGCCAGCCGCCGCGATGCGAAACGTATCCAGGAAGAGTTTCGCGATGACCTGAACATCCGCAAGCAGGAAGAACTCAACAAGCTGCAGCGTCAGGTGGTGGAGGCAATCAACGAGATCGCCCGACAGGACAATTTCGATCTGATTCTGGGTGACGGGGTGCTCTATGCCAAGTCCCAGATCGATGTGACCAATAAATTGCTGGAACACCTGGAAAAGCTGGGTGCCGCCGCTGACAAAGACGGCGCCGCCAAGAAATGACGAGCAGATGATGCAGAAGAGCCTGGGGGAGCTGGCCGAGTACGTTGGCGGCGAGGTGCGCGGTGACGCGCAATGCCGCATCAGCGCCGTGGCGACCCTGCAGGCCGCCGGGCCGGGTCAGATCAGCTTTCTGGCGAACCGGCGCTATGCCCGCCATCTGCCGGATACCCGGGCCAGCGCGGTGATACTCGGCGCGCAAGATGCCGCCTCCTGCCCGGTCAACGCCCTGGTGGTGGCGAACCCCTATCTGGCCTATGCCCGTATCGCCGGGTTATTAACTCCCCACCAGCATCTGCCGGGCGCGATTCATCCGGGCGCGGTTATCGATGCGACCGCCAGCATCGATGCCTCCTGTCATATCGGAGCCTGTTGTGTGGTCGAGGCCGGCGCCGTGCTCGAGCGCGGTGTGACTTTGGCGCCGGGCTGTTATATCGGACGGAATGTCCGCCTCGGGACAGGCAGCCGCCTGTCACCCGGGGTGTCGATCTACCACGACGTGGTCATCGGTCCCCGCGCCATCATCCATAGCGGCGCGGTGATCGGGGCGGATGGCTTCGGTTTCGCCAATGACCATGGCCGCTGGGTGAAGGTGCCTCAGCTGGGCAGGGTGATCATCGGCGCCGACGTGGAAGTGGGCGCCAATACCACTATTGATCGCGGTGCTTTGGACGATACCCTCATCGGTGAGGGCGTGAAACTGGATAACCAGATACAGATTGCCCACAATGTCCATATCGGGCCACATACCGCCATTGCAGCCTGTGTGGCGATTGCCGGGAGTACTGTGATCGGACGGTTTTGCGCCATTGGGGGTGCGGCCGGTATCGCCGGGCACCTGGAAATTTGCGATAATGTGCAGGTTACCGCCATGAGCCTGGTGAGCAAGTCGATAAACAAGCCCGGTGTGTACTCATCCAGTCTGCAAGCGGAAGATCACTTGAAGTGGAAGAAGAAGCTGGCCAGACTCGGCAGGCTGGAAGATATCGCCGAGCGGCTGAGCGCTCTGGAAAAACAACTTACCGATAAAGGATAAGAATTTGAACAGCATGGATATACATGAGGTGCTCAAGCATCTGCCGCACCGTTATCCCTTCCTGCTGGTTGACCGGGTGCTGGAGATTGTGCCGGGGAAATCTCTGGTGGCCATCAAGAATGTCACCGTCAACGAGCCCTATTTCCCCGGACATTTCCCGGATCGCCCGGTGATGCCCGGGGTGCTGATCCTCGAAGCCCTGGCGCAGGCCACCGGCATCCTGGCGTTCAAGACCGCCAAGATGTTGCCGACCGAGCGCTCGCTTTATCTGTTCGTGGGCATCGATAATGCCCGGTTCAAGTCACAGGTGATTCCCGGCGACCAGTTGCGTCTGGAAGTCGAGGTGGTCAGGACCATCCGTAATATCTGGAAATTCAATGCCGTGGCCAGGGTGGACGACCGGGTGGTCACCACGGCCGAATTGATGTGTGCCGAGAGTGAAGTAGAATCTTGATAGATCCGCATGCCATTATAGATCCCGGCGCCAGGCTGGCCGACGATGTGACGGTCGGCGCCTACTCCATCATCGGGGCGGATGTGGAGATCGGACCCGGTTCCTGGATCGGCCCGCATGTGGTAATCAAGGGGCCGACCCGAATCGGGCGCGACAACAAGATCTATCAGTTCGCCTCCATCGGCGATGATCCCCAGGACAAGAAATATGCCGGCGAACCGACACGTCTGGAGATCGGTGATCGCAATGTGATCCGTGAGTGTTGCACCATTAACCGCGGTACGGTGCAGGATAAAGGTGTGACGCGCATCGGCAACGACAACTGGATCATGGCCTATGTGCATATCGCTCATGATTGCCAGTTGGGTAATCAGATTATTCTCGCCAACAACGCCTCACTGGCGGGCCATGTCAGCATCGATGACTTCGCGATTCTCGGCGGATTCACCCTGGTACATCAATTCTGCGCCATCGGCGCCCACAGTTTCAGCGCCATGGGCAGCGCCATTGCCAAGGATGTTCCGCCCTATCTGATGGTGTCGGGGCAGATGGCCGTGCCGCATGGTTTGAATACCGAAGGCCTGAAACGCCAGGGGTTCACACCGCAGGCCATGCAGGCCCTGCGTCAGGCGTACAAGACCCTTTATCGATCCAATCTGACCCTGGAACAGGCCAAGGAAGCCTTGCGTGGACCGGCTGCCGAGCACGCGGAGGTCCGGGTGATGCTGGATTTTCTGGAACGAGTGACGCGCGGCATTGTGCGTTGACCATGCGCATCGGCATTGTCGCGGGTGAGGCCTCAGGAGACCTGCTGGCCGCCGGCCTGATCCGGGCCATCAAGACGCGCCACCCGGCGGCCAGTTTCGAAGGCATTGCCGGCCCGCAAATGATCCAGGCCGGATGTCAGGCCCTGTTCCCCGCGGAACGTCTGGCGGTAATGG
>MGXL01000148.1:18901-19029 GCA_001801365.1 Gammaproteobacteria bacterium RBG_16_57_12
TGGGCCGCTACCGCGAACTGCTGCGCATCCGCCGGCAACTGATCGACTACTTCATCGCCAATCCCCCGGATGTGTTCATCGGGGTCGATGCCCCCGATTTCAATCTGGGCGTGGAACGGAGATTAAAA
>MGXL01000148.1:19090-19298 GCA_001801365.1 Gammaproteobacteria bacterium RBG_16_57_12
CATTATGTCAGCCCATCGGTATGGGCCTGGCGGCAGCGCCGCATCCACAAGATTGCCGCATCAGTGGATATGATCCTGACCCTGTTTCCCTTCGAGGCCGATTTTTACCGGGCGCATCAGGTGCCGGTGCGCTTTGTTGGGCATCCGCTGGCCGACATGATTCCGCTTGAGACCGATCCCGTGCCGGCACGTCGGGCGCTGGGCCTGC
>MGXL01000148.1:19486-19828 GCA_001801365.1 Gammaproteobacteria bacterium RBG_16_57_12
GCTGACCATACTGGAGGGCCGATCCCGCGAGGCCATGGCGGCGGCCGACGTCGTGCTACTGGCCTCGGGTACCGCAACCCTGGAAACGCTGTTGCTGAAGCGTCCCATGGTGGTGGCCTACCGCATGGCCTGGTTGACCACCTTCATTGCCAGACGCCTGTTGAAGGTGCCGTATTTCTCCCTGCCCAATCTGCTGGCCGGACGCCCGGTGGTAGAGGAATTCCTGCAGGAGAACGCCGTGCCGGAGCGGATGGGCCCCGCGCTCATGAAGTTTCTGGATCAACCCGATTCGGCCGAACAATTGCGTGGCCTGTTCAATGATATCCATATCTCGCTGCGTCA
>MGXL01000148.1:19851-22026 GCA_001801365.1 Gammaproteobacteria bacterium RBG_16_57_12
ATGCGGTGGAGGAGCTGCTGGCAACATGTCGCCGCACAGCCAGTTGAGCATGTTCAACGACGGTGGCCTGATCGCGGGCGTGGACGAAGTCGGCCGTGGCCCCCTGGCCGGCCCGGTGGTGGCCGCCGCCGTCATCCTCGATCCCGGGCATCCGATCGCCGGCCTGGCGGATTCCAAGACCCTGTCGGAAAGAAAGCGTGAAATACTTTTCGAGGAAATCTGCCGCCGTGCCCTGGCCTGGTCCCTGGGCCGCGCCGAGGTGGCGGAGATCGACGAGATCAATATCCTGCAGGCGAGCCTGCTGGCCATGCAGCGCGCCGTGGCCGGCTTGCCCGTCGCGCCAGGACATGTGCTGGTGGATGGCAATCGCTGCCCGCGCCTGCCCTGTCCGGCGACGGCGATCATCAAGGGTGACAGCAAGGTGCCGGCCATCAGCGCCGCGTCCATTATCGCCAAGGTGTCTCGCGACCGGGAGATGTGCCGTCTGGATGCGTGCTACCCGGGATATGGACTGGCGCAGCACAAAGGATATCCATCGTCCTTGCATCTGGAGGCCTTGCAGCGCCTTGGCGTCAGCGAGATACACCGGCGATCTTTCGGGCCGGTGCGAAGACTGTTGCCGGCAGAAGGATAATCGTGCGGGTTAAAAAAACTCCCCCTTGCGGGGGAGTCGATAAGTCTCGTCGAAATTACGCTGTGATCAGCGTGGCTTAACGTTGACTGCCTGGCGACCCTTGGGTCCCATTTCCGTTTCGAATTCAACTTCCTGAGCTTCTAATAACGTCTTGAAACCTTCTGCCTTGATCGCAGAGAAATGTACGAAAACGTCTTCACTTCCGTCGGAAGGAGCGATAAAACCAAAGCCCTTTGACTCGTTGAACCACTTTACTTTTCCAATTGCCATGCAACTATCCTCAAACATATTGATACAAAAATCTGGCCTGAGGTATCGAATTATTGTTTCGCTCGATTGGGCGATTCTGATAATGAAATACTCTAAAGCCGCAAGCAGTATAGACTTTCCCTGAACAAGATGCCAATTCTTTTATAAAACCACCCTGTCAAGCCTTGCAAGCTCAGGACCAGTTGGGTAAGTTTCGCTTATGAGACCTTCCTTTGTGCATTTACGTACCCATAGCGAGTATTCACTGGTGGACGGCATCGTCCGCATCAAGCCCCTGGTCAAAAAGGTGGCGGAGCTGGGTATGCCCGCCGTGGCGATCACCGACCAGAGCAACCTGTTTTCCATGGTGAAATTCTACCGGACGGCGCATGAGGCGGGGATCAAGCCCCTTATCGGTGTGGATCTGTGGATCAATAGCGGTGATGACAGTGTGCAGCCCCATCGTCTGGTGGTGTTATGCCGCAACGGCACGGGTTATCACCATTTGACCGAGCTGGTCTCACGCAGTTATCTGGAGGGCCAGCATCGCGGCATTCCGGTGGTGGACAAGCCGTGGCTCAAAGGCGCCAGTGAGGGGCTGATCGCCCTGTCCGGCGGGCGTCAGGGCGACATCGGCCAAGCCCTGCTGGCCAACAGGACCCGGGAGGCTAAACGCCTGCTCCAGGACTGGTTGAGCCTGTTTCCGGATAGCTTTTATCTGGAACTGCAGCGCACTGGCCGCGAGGGAGAAGAGGAATATATCCAGGCGGCGGTGGACCTGGCCCTGGCTACCGATACCCCGGTGGTGGCCACCAACGATGTGCGTTTTTTACGCCGCGAGGATTTCGAGTCCCATGAGGCCAGGGTCTGCATACACGATGGGCGTGTGTTGACGGATCCACGCCGCCCGCGTTTATACAGCGAAGAGCAGTATTTGCGTTCGTCACAGGAAATGGCCGAGCTGTTCGCCGATATTCCCGAGGCCCTGGAAAATACCGTGCAGATCGCCCGGCGTTGCAATGTGGAGCTGACCCTGGGCAAGAATTTCCTGCCGGATTTTCCCATCCCTGCCGGCATGAGCATGGACGACTATTTCCGCCACCAGTCCCGGGAGGGGCTCGCGCAACGGCTGGCGTTACTGTTTGATCCCCAGGCCAAGGATTTTGCCGAGAGCTGCCGGCCGTATGTTGAGCGTCTGGAGACCGAGCTGGACATGATCATCCGCATGGGTTTCCCCGGCTACTTCCTGATCGTGGCCGACTTCATCCGCTGGGCGAAGGACAATGGTGTGC
>MGXL01000148.1:22198-22730 GCA_001801365.1 Gammaproteobacteria bacterium RBG_16_57_12
GATCGAGTATGTGGTGCAGCGTTACGGGCGCGACCGCGTCTCGCAGATCATCACCTACGGTTCCATGGCGGCCAAGGCCGTGGTGCGCGATGTCGGGCGCGTGCTGAATCACCCCTACGGATTTGTGGATCAGATCGCCAAGCTCATCCCCTTCGAATTGGGCATTACGCTCGACAAAGCGCTGGAACAGGAAGAGACCTTGCGCAGCCGTTATGAGCAGGAAGACGAGGTGCGCGAGTTGATCGATCTCGCCCGCAGTCTGGAAGGTCTGCCGCGCAACGCCGGCAGACATGCGGGCGGCGTGGTCATCGCTCCGACGGCGCTGACCGATTTCACCCCGCTGTATTGCGAACAAGGTGCCACCGGCACGGTCACGCAATTCGACAAAGACGACGTGGAGGCCATCGGGCTGGTCAAATTCGATTTCCTCGGACTGCGCACGCTCACGATCATCGACTGGGCGGTCAAGACCATCAACCGTCAACGCGCGACCACCGGTGAAACACCCTTGGCCATCGATCGCATACCGCTC
>MGXL01000148.1:22779-23872 GCA_001801365.1 Gammaproteobacteria bacterium RBG_16_57_12
TGTTCCAGCTGGAATCCCAGGGCATGAAGGATCTGGTCAAGCGCCTGCAGCCCGATTGCTTTGAAGATATCGTCGCCTTGGTGGCGCTGTTTCGTCCAGGCCCCTTGCAGTCCGGCATGGTGGACGATTTCATCAACCGCAAGCACAAACGTATCGCGGTGGATTATCCGCATCCCGATTTGCTGCCGATACTCAAGCCCACCTACGGCGTGATCCTGTATCAGGAGCAGGTGATGCAGATCGCGCAGGTGCTCGCCGGTTATACCCTCGGCGGCGCCGATCTCTTGCGCCGCGCCATGGGCAAGAAAAAACCCGAGGAGATGGCCAAGCAGCGCGCCGTGTTCGTCGATGGCGCCAAGGCGCGCGGCGTGGAAGAGAAAAAGGCGACGTATATTTTCGACCTCATGGAGAAGTTCGCGGGCTACGGTTTCAACAAATCCCATTCCGCCGCATATGCCCTGGTGTCTTATCAAACCACCTGGCTCAAGGCCCATTATCCGGCGGCGTTCATGGCCGCGGTCTTGTCCGCGGACATGGACAACACCGATAAGATCGTCGGCTTGATCGACGAGTGCCGCCACATGAACCTGGCGGTGTTGCCGCCGCACATCAACAATTGCGAGACGGTATTCGCGGTCAAGGATGATAAAACCATCATGTACGGATTGGGTGCGATCAAGGGTGTGGGCGCCGCGGCCACCGACAGCATGGTCAGCGAACGCAATCAGCATGGACCTTTTCACGATCTTTTCGATTTATGCCGGCGCATCGACGGACGCAAGGTCAATCGCCGCACGCTCGAAGCCCTGATCCGGGCGGGTGCGCTGGATGGTCTGGGTCCGCACCGCGGCGCCTTGATGGCCTCACTGGATGCCGCCATGCAGTCCGCGGTGCAACTCGTGCGTGACCGGGATACCGGTCAGAATGATTTATTCGGCAGTATCGCCGCAGCCGGTGAATCCGCTGCCTTGTCCGGGGTGCGCAGCCCATCCGGCGGTGAACCCGGACAGTATGCGCAGGCGGCGGATTGGAGCGAAGAGCTGCGTCTGCAGGGGGAAAAAGAAACCCTGGGTTTGTATCTTACCGGGCACCC
>MGXL01000148.1:23916-24120 GCA_001801365.1 Gammaproteobacteria bacterium RBG_16_57_12
ATCTCAAGCCCGATCGGGATCAGACGGTAGTGGTGGCGGGTCTGGTGGTGGCGATACGCACCCGCAACAGCAAACGCGGCGAGCGCTTTGCCTTCATCACCCTCGATGACCGCAGTGGCCGTATCGAGCTGGCGGTTTTCTCCGAGGCGTATAACCGTCATCGCGGCCTGCTGATCAAGGATAAGTTGATCGTGGTCGAGGGTA